>NZ_BSVC01000004.1:0-300000 GCF_030269905.1 Pelosinus sp. IPA-1
ACGTCCAGGAGTAGTTGGCTTTTCATTGGGAAGCGGCCACTTTGCCAATGGCAGTAAAGACGTCACCATTGACGGGGCCACAATCAAGGGAGATTCGCGGCGTAGTAAGGGTATTCATGCAAATGTAACGATGAGAGTAGACCCCATTCTTAAAAATACAGGTCTTCAAGATCTTGTAGGTGGAAGTATCTGTTTTTATGATACCAAGGTAAAATTACTAAAGGCGTAGTAGAAAGGAGGCGGGATATCCCGCCTCTTTTCTACGTGTAACTACCCCATTAGCACTATAGATATTATAATTCATTGAATAGGATATAAAAGTAATTCATTCTTAATTACATAAGTTAATAGCATGGTTGATAAATGTAATAGGGATAGGTATGCTGCTGCTTATCAATTCTAATTCTTCTAATCGGGTTTCAACAAATGTTAGGATAATAGAACGCAGAAGGTATCATATCAAACAACGAAATTTATCCTCATTTGCACAATTAGCAGGAAATAGCATTTAAATAAAGAAGATACCCAAAGCATAGTGGTATACTTTGGGTATTTTGCATAACAGATATTGTTGGATGATTTGCTAATGATAGGGTATTTTTATCTGACAATTACTTATCAGGGAGGAAAATTGAATGGTAATCAATGAAATGGACTTTGAGCAGGTATATACCGAATTTCAGCCTAGAATTTACCGCTATCTAGTGAGGTTGATTGGTATTAAAGAAGCTGAAGACATAACCCAGGATGTTTTTGTTAAGATTGGTAAGGCATTAGCAACTTTTAATAATCAATCACAATTGTCCACTTGGATTTATCAAATCGCAACTAATGCGGCTATTGATAGAATGAGAAGTCGTTCATTTAAGCAGGAGTCTACCGAATCATATTGTCTAATAGAAGCAGAGCAATGCAAGGAAATAGGATGTTCTTATAAGAAGCCGTCTTTAACGGAAGAAAAGGTTATTCGTAAGGAAATGAACGAATGTATTCAGGGGTATATTGCAATCCTTCCTGAAAGTTACCGGACTGCAATCATTCTTAGTGAAATAGAAGGACTGAAGAATAGCGAAATTGCTTCTATACTGGGGTTAAGCATTGGTACGGTAAAAATACGATTACATCGTGGGAAAGAAAAACTAAAGGAGCTACTTTCTGCAAATTGCACTTTTTATAGAACAGAATGTAATGAATTGGCCTGTGAATCGAAAGGACCCAACGTAATAAGAATAAAGCCGTTTACTTCTATGAAGCACTGACTAAACTAGTCAGTGCTTTTTGCTTACTTTTTAAAATATTTTAGGTGTATCCTTTTCAACGCATCTTCGTCTATAGATTTAGAGGAGGTGATAGGAATGACGTTTGATAAAAGGACAGTAGAATTAATTGCCCTTGGGGCTTCTGTTGCAGTAAATTGCCAACCGTGCCTGCAATTCCACATAAATGAGGCGCTAAAAGTTGGAATTACTGAACTGGAAATTAAAGAAGCAATTCAAGTGGGTAGAACGGTTAGAAAAGGTGCGGCCCATAAAATGGATCAGTTCGTCTCAACTATGATTGAAGATGAACTCTTAATTTCACGCGGGGGAGAAGGTTGTGGATGTCGGTAAAAAGGAGGAATTTTTATGCAATCATTAAATTGTGATATCGTAAGTTCGGAACACTGGGTAGAACATGATGGTATCAAGCTCTACGTTTTTGAAAAGTGTCAAGAAGATTCTTTCCGTAAACCGATTGTGGTCTTAGCCCACGGTTCTGCGACGGCAGGTAAAGAGAGTTTCGACCTTCAAGTACCTGGGAAGCCTTCTTATAGTCTCATGGATTTTCTGGCAAATGAGGGATTTGATGTATTTGCTTTGGATATTAGAGGCTTCGGTCGTTCCACTCATCCCGATGGACACATAACCACTGCGGACGCGAGTGAAGATCTCAACGCAGCCGTTGATTACGTCCTTAAAATAAAAAATGCCGAGAAGATCAATCTTCTCGGTTGGTCCTGGGGCACGCAATATGGCGGAATGTTTATTATGAACCACCCTGAGAAAGTGTTAAAGTATGTGAGTTATGCACAAATGCATGTCGATAGCGCCGACCTCGCCAAAAGACGACCTAAGATTGAGACATTCCGAAAGAACCTATATGTTAACATTCCAGAGGCTGGCTGGAAAGGCCGTTTCTATTCGATGACACCAGCCGAGGTTAATGATCCTGATATTGTAGACAACTACGCCAAGGCTGCCACCCATGTGGAGTTTCGGACTCCCACAGGACCTCAGCTCGACATGGTCACTATAATGCCTATGGTGAATCCTCGACTATTATCGATTCCCACGATGATCATTCACGGTGAGCATGATGATGTGGCTGATGTGGAAGGTTTGCTGCCGTTTTTTAAGCAGATTCCTAACGCTTATAAGCGCTACGCCATAATCCCCGACGCCGGGCATATGATGCACCTTCAAAAGGGGCACCGATTGTTTCAGCACGAGATAGTCGGCTTTTTAAAAGATGCAGTTGAAGTAGAAATAACAGTCAGAGATGGAGCGATGTAAAGGTGCATAAGTTTACTACAAATCTAAGTAAAGAGTTGCCCTGTATTCACGTGGAGGCAGCGAAAGGTATGGAAGAAAAGACTCCTCGGAATAATGAAACAAGTACATTACCTAATTTTGTGGACATAACAAAGGAGCAATCTTTTTGGGATAAGGCAGTTCTATCTTAGGATTAGGTCTTTGACTATCCTGTTACTAGCAAAAGTGTACTTAGTATTATAAGTAGAGAAAGAAGGAAATGCATGACTATAAATAAAAAGGTTTTTACTCCATCACCGTTAATGGTACTAATTTGCGGTAGCATTATTTTAGCACTGGCGCTCGGTACAAGGCAAAGCTTTGGAATTTTTTTAAAACCAATGAGCCTTGATTTAGGTTATAGTAGGGAGACATTTTCTTTTGCCATAGCATTACAAAATCTAGTATGGGGGATTGCTCAGCCATTTACCGGGTGGATCGCTGATAGATACGGGGCAAGTAAAGCATTGCTTATCGGTGCTGTAGCTTATGTGCTTGGGCTCATATTTATGGCTAATTCTTCATCCGGCATAGGTTTAACCCTTAGTGCTGGCATGCTAATAGGTATAGGACTTGGCGGAAGTAGTTTTGCGGTTGTTTTTGGTGCGCTCGGTCGGGCATTTGACCCGAGTAAACGGAGTCTGGTGTTGGGTATAGCAGGAGCGGGTGCTTCTTTCGGAATGTTCGCCATGGTGCCGTATAGCCGGTTTTTTATAAATTACTGGGGGTGGTTTGAGTCTTTAATTGTTCTCGCAATTACCTGCGCCTTGATGTTTCCTCTTTCCTTAGGCTTGATAGAAAGAAAAGATCCATTGGAAGAAAAACGTGATACGAAAGCTGCATTAACTGAAGCTTTTAATCACCGAGACTTTTGGCTACTAGGCCTAGGGTTTTCGGTTTGCGGTTTTCAAGTGGTTTTTATTCTTACTCACTTTGCGGCTTTTATTCAAGATAATAGTCTATCTTTAGCAGTTGCAGCAAATGCTTTAGCAATTATAGGATTCTCTAATATGTTTGGCTCCTATCTTGCGGGATATTTAGGTGGAAAGTATCCAAAATCGTATTTGTTGAGCCTAATCTTTTTTCTCCGCGCAATAGTGATTACAGTATTTATTGCAATGCCCATTACCGAGATATCAGTATATGTCTTTTCAGCTGCCATAGGCTTGATTTGGCTAGCGACGGTACCGTTAACGAATGGGATTTTGGCGAGTGTTTTCGGAGTGAAGTATCTTTCGACGCTTTCGGGGATTGTATTTGTCATGCACCAAATAGGTAGTTTTACAGGAGGATGGCTAGGTGGGCTTCTATTTGACTGTACTGGTTCTTACCAAACTATCTGGATAACAACAATAATCTTGAGTATTGTTGCTGCTCTTTGTTATTTGCCAATCAAAGAAAGGTCTATTAATGATCTCAAAGCCGAGTTGCAACAAAAAAGCGTTAGCTCTTAGCCAATTCAATTGCGCAACCAGCAGACAGTGGCTGCGGGTGTAGTTGTTCAGGTTAAATACTTTTACTTTAACATTAAATATATGCATAGGGGGAGGAGTTAACATGTCAATCGGATGTGGAGAAAGAAGTAGCGAGGCAAGAATCTGCCCAGAGGGAGCACGATACGTAGAAAAAATATTGGCTGGACCACCTAGAACAGCTATCATGGCCTGTGAAGGTGGTTGTATTAAAGGCGAGGTTGCCCGCGTTGCCGCTAATATATTGGCGTATCAACTTGAGCGGGATGCCGCTGTTAGGATTTGTTTGGGGGACGCTGTGACAGGGGATTCTGGTTTTTTGGAACTGATAAAGCAGGCCCCAAAAACAATTGTGATTGAGGGGTGCTTTTTACATTGCGGCACAACAATTATGAAAACACGGTTGCCGGGTTTTGACCCTGTGGTCGTGGAAGCAATTCGTTTATATCGCTTTGACCGAGATAAGTATTTCGAAATTTTTGATATGCCGCGTGCGGAAATTGAGCAGTATGCGAAACAGGTTGCCGACTATGTGCAACAAACCTATTTTCAGGGGAAGAGTGTGGAAGGAGCCGTTTTGCCTCCCTGTTGTGGTGGCAGCACATCTTTCCAATAGGTTTGCAGTTCATGTGCTGCCGCCTTAACGGGTGGTGATGCTTGGCTTGTCTCACTCATGATGACTCATCTAGACACAACAACAAGCCGGAGACTTTTGTCCCCGGCTTGCTGTTGGTAAGGGTGGGCCGCTGTCGTGCTGCCAGGGTAATTACTGGTCGGCAGCAATCGGCGTAAACTTTGTCCGCTTGTGCAGTTGGTTTTCCAATATCTCTTTAGTTATTTCGGCAGCACCGCGTACATAGACGGCGCATTGTCCGATATGTTCAGCTGACAGCCATTCTACTTTACGGGTCAAAACCCGGCAGCAGGTGGCCCCAAATTGTTCTTTAAATTCATCATGCAACTGATTGGTAATGGTAAAAGCTGGGTCTTCTGACTCCTCCGCCGTGTTGCGGCCGGCAACTAAGCTCAATACGATGGCACTGCCGGTCACACAGCCGCAGCAGCATTTTGAGCCACCTAGGCCCACGCCGAATGCCGTGGCAATTTTATACCATTCTTTGGTCAAACCCAAATCATAGTCATCACTGAACGCTTTTAAAATGGCCTCGCTGCAGTACAGGCCACCGTCAGTAAACTCTTGCACCGCTTTGTCGACGGTAGTGATTGTTCCGGGAATATTCGCCATTTTTTCTACCCCCTTATTTTTAATATGATTTGCTGAGCAAAAAGAAAAAGGCTAATACATCTCCTAGCGAAGATGTATTAGCCTTCAAATTTTTTGATCAGCTATCTATTAAAAATTAGCATAACAAAAAATAAATTGTTTGTCAATGCTCCTTCTTCTTGCAACCAGCCCTGCCGAAGAGCGGTGTTGCCACAGCATATCCTCGTAGCGAATTTTCGTTCAAATTTGAGATATAATGGTTAACTACTTTCAGAGAGATAAGCACTTTAATCTGTCATTAATACTTTGCATTACATTACAATATGTCACAGGATTTTCCATTTATTTATAGAAATTATATATTAAATATGGTTTTTTTGTTGTTTTAACACAGGAATTGGAATAATTATCTAGAAATTACTAAGTTAGTAAACCACTATAAATGAGGGAGTGAGTGTATGAAGGATTGGAGAAAGCTTTGGGCGTATGGGTCGGCAACAGCTCTATGGTTTGCTGCTCAATTGGGTTTGGTAGATGCACCCCATGTTGAAGCTAAGCATATACAGCCCAATGATGGAAATTTGAGAATCACCGGAAATGAACCTATTTATCTTGATAAAACGAGTACAATTCAGAACTCATTAGAAGACATCTTTGCCAATGATAATCTTGATCAATTTGCGCATTATTCTCACCGTTCCCACAGCTCCCATCGATCACATTCTTCGCATAGCTCTCACTACTCTCACTATTCCAGCACAGGTGGCAGTGGAGAAGGTGGTGGATATTATAGCAGCGCGCCTGCTACACCTGAAGATGCGATGGATATCCGTGCAATCCAAAAAAAACTTAATGAACTAGGATACGATTGTGGGACTGTGGATGGTGTTAAAGGGGCTCAAACCAGGGAATCTATACGGAACTTCCAAATGGATTATGACCTCTCAGTCGATGGAATCGTTGGTGAAGGGACTAAAAGAATACTCGAATCTGTTGACCTAATCAGCATTCAAAAGAAGCTCAAACAACTGGGCTATGATTGCAATACCATTGGTAATAGGGATGAAAAGACAATACAAGCCATTAAGGATTTTCAAGCGACAGAAGGACTCGATAGCTATGGAACCATCAATCGCGTGACTAAAGAAGCTGTTGAGAAGAAAGAAATTCCTAAACAAGTAAATCCTGAAACCGCAAAATCAAAGACACAAAATAAGTATGATTTTAAATCCAATTCAGGTCGGTAGGTGATTAACATAGAAAAGATACAGAACAGGCAACCTTTTATTACTGAGACGGAAGCGGGTGTATTCTTAGTAAAGTTGAAAAAAGAATTTTACGAACAGGAGGCTGTTATGCAAGCCTCCTATAAATTTACGAATACCTGTTTTATTAAGATTGATGCTATGGAAGAGGGGTATGTAGGAATATGGTTTAAAGCTAAGCTCGAATTACATGTAGATCCCGAATTGCTCCTATGTGAATTTTGCAATGAAGTACTAGACCAACAGGTGAGGCTTGATCTCGAAAAACGTTACGGAACCATTCGAGATAGTATTTATCAATTTGCCTTCGCTCCCATTAAAGACCGTATTGAGGATCTGGATGGGTAATATGATGAGGAATGAATATAGTATATTGCCTTTTACTTTTAAACGGTTACCACACCGTAAGATGCTTATGGTCAATCAGAGTGGCGAATTTATCTTTGTGAGTAGTAATGATTTTAATGATTTGTTAAATAATGATTTATCTGCTGGTAGTCCCACATACTTTGAGCTTAAAGGTAAGCATTTTCTAGCAGATACCGATCTAGATATCGCTCAGGAAATGGTAGCCACACAACTACGCAGCCGTAAGAGTTTTCTTCGTCATTTTTCTTCCTTACACATGATTGTTGTAACGGCGCGGTGTAACTTCATTTGTGATTATTGCCATGCATCTAGTGCAGCTCTTGAGCAGCAAAGAGTTGATATGAATTGGAAAGTAGCGAAGAAGACTGTTGATCTGATTTTTTCTTCTCCTTCACCGGTACTGAAAATAGAATTTCAAGGGGGAGAGCCTCTACTAAATTGGCCGATCATAAAGGAAATTTTCCATTATGGGACATTTCTTAATCGTTTTGCCAAGCGACAGCTAGAATTTGTTATCTGTACCAATCTGACGCTGCTAACAGAGGAAATGATTGATTTTATTAAGGAGCATAAAATAGCCATATCCACTTCTCTAGATGGTCCCAAGTTGATTCAAGATCTGCACCGCAAAACCCGTGAAGGATATAGTGGATACGATGTATTTCATAGCAATTTACAACGGTTACGTGAGAGAATTGGGCACGATGGTGCCTCGGCTTTGTTAACCATTACGAAGACCAATCTTAGTAAATTGCAGGAAGTCATTGATCATTACGTGGAACTCGGGTTTGATGGTGTCTTTTTACGGGCACTAAACCCCTATGGATTTGCACGTCAAAACATGGAACAACTAGGCTATTCTGTAGAAGCGTTTGTTAGTGAGTATAAAAATATATTACAATATTTGATTGAATTAAACCTGCAAGGTATTCCCTTTGCAGAATACTATACAACGCTTTTATTACAACGAATTTTCACACCTTTTTCAACGGGATTCGTAGATTTGCAATCTCCTTCAGGAGCTGCCATCAGTGGTGTTATTTATGATTATAACGGAGAGGTCTATCCTACAGATGAAGCGCGGATGCTTGCTCGTACAGGTGATAAGCACTTTAGAATGGGACATGTTCTAAGAAACAATTATGAAGAAGTCTTTGGTGGATCATTAGTGAAGGAACTGGTTAAAAAGTCCTGCATTGAAGTATTACCTGGTTGTGCTTCTTGCGTATATCAAGCTTATTGCGGTGTAGATCCAATACGAAATTATGTAGAAACCAAAGATATTGTCGGTCATCGACCCAGTAGTGATTTTTGTAAAAAGAATACAATGATTTTAGATCATTTATTTCAATTAATTGATGAAAATGATCCGGATGTCATAGATGTATTTTGGTCTTGGATAACACGACGTCCTTTGGAGGAAATTCGCCATGATAAATTTAGTAGGAATAGCCCTTAATTTTCAATACCCCATTATTGGGATTGTTACAACCACACCATTAAACCCTTTCATACGAAGAGAGCGAATATTTGTTTCCACGAAAATTAATTCTTCAGTTTTCGGCTATGCTTGTTGTATCACAAGTCAAAATGTTGTTGCTATACCACGCGGCAGTTTTGTTCACTCTGTGTCCCAAACGGAAACATTAATAGATGGTGATATTGTATTAGTTACTCCTGAAGGACGAATCAATGTCATGCACCGAAGTTGCGATGCAGATCATACTGTCTTTATCACAAACCGTTGTAACAGCCGTTGCATCATGTGTCCGCAGCCTCCAAGTAATGATCCGCCAGATTTACAAGATATAAACGAAAAGGTATTGTCTTTAATAAAGGCTGGTAGCTTACAACACATTGGAATTACTGGGGGCGAACCCACGGTTGTCTTAGATCAGCTCTGTCAAACGTTAGTCTACTTGAAAAGTAACTTTCCTAATGCATTTATTTCTCTATTAACCAATGGACGTAGATTGAGTGATTTTAATTTAGCGAAACAAGTCGTTGCAGTAAAAAACAAGAAGTTGCTGTTCTGTATTCCTCTTTATGCAGATAATGATGTCCAGCATGATGCCATTGTAGGCGTACCTGGTGCATTTGCCGATACAATACAAGGAATTTATAACCTCTATCGTTTGGGACGAAGAATGGAAGTTCGCGTTGTTGTAATGCGACAGAACTTTGCTCGCTTAACAGCAATATCAGAATTTATCTACCGTAATATGCCCTTTGTTGCCCATATCGCTTTTATGGGTATGGAGTATACTGGAGAAGCCGAGCAACATTTAGAGGATTTATGGGTTGATCCCGATGAATATAGTCAACAATTGTATGCGGCAGTATGGCACTTGCATCGACGAGGAATGAATATATCCATTTATAATATTCCACTCTGTTTGTTAGCAGAGCCACTATGGCGATTTGCCCGGGATAGTATATCTACTTGGAAGAAGAATTACTTGGAACCATGTAATTCTTGCTCAGTAAAAGAAAAATGTGGTGGTGTATTTGGAACTTCGGCCGTACAAAGTGAAAATATATCACCTTTATCCTTATAAAAATCATAACTAAGTTGCCAGGAGCGTTATAAAGAAACATTAGAAGATGTTGAGAGAATTATATTTTATACTGAAGGAGTACTATACATGCCATATCTAATTCTTTTTATTATAGTTATTGCTATCTTTTCGTACCTTGGACAACTCTTCCAAGAAGTCCTTAGATACCTTCACTCCATTCCTCAACCTATCATAACGAATACGGGATTTTTTCTAGTCTCTTTAGTTATACTTTATCTAGCCAATACTCTATACCACTACTATACTACAATTTCCAATCACTCCTGTTCCATTACCCAAACTACCGAAAAATACCAATCTCTAATATCTCAAATTAAATCTATACAACGACAATAGAATTAAAAAGAGTGCAACGGAATCGTTCCACTCTTTTTAATTTACACACTACCATTTCTTAAAAAGGAGATTTTTCATGCCTACTGTATCAGCCTGTTTTAATACTATTCAATCCATTATAAAACAAAAATGTAACCAAACTCCTTTCAATGTTACTGGTGAAATATCGGACTATTATGAGCCAACTTACAATACCACTTATGCAGTACTCAGCCTAACAGAAATAACCACTGAGGCTATCCATAAACTAAAAGTTTATGTTCCGATTCAAGTATTGCGCCAAACTTCTATTCAACTATGTAATAAACAAATCATTGAAGTAACCGGCGCACTAAACTTATATAAAGGTTCTTTACAAATTATTGCAAATAGTATTGCGATTATCAAAAACGAAGAACAAATAAAAAAACCATATCCTTTCTTAACACATAAAAAGGCACTTCCCGATATTATTGCGAGTATTGCCATCATCACAAGTGTTAACGGCAAAGTATACGGTGACTTAATAAATAACCTAAAATACGGACAAGCAGAAGTATTTGACACCAACATGCAAGGTCCTACCACTGCAGCAGATATAAGCCATCAAATCAATCTCATTAACCAATCCCAAAAGAAATACGACTGTATATGCATTATACGAGGTGGGGGAAGTGAATCTGATTTCTATGGTTACAACGGTCATAGTCTAGCCGATGCCATTAAATCATCCAATATTCCCATCTTAACCGCCATCGGTCACGATGGCAACCAATTCCTCTGCGATCAAGTAGCTGATAACCCATACTTTTTCTCAACTCCTACCTCCATCGCAAACTATCTTTCCAACCATCACGATAAATTGCTTAATGAATATAATCAACGAATACCGAAACCACTTTCATTCACCCAGAAATTCGGCATGCTTCCTTTTAAAAAGATTGTATTATGTCTTATAGCGATTTATTTAATATATAAATACTTACTCAGTTGAGTAAAATGAAATTATAATTTAAAAATAATTTCTTCTTTATAAATTACGGATATATATGACAGTTTATGAAGCTTATGGAATAAATGTCGTAGCTACTTATGCCGTAATATTACAAAGAAAAACTCAATCAGCAAAATCTGTTGCGTAGATTGGGCTGTAATAGTTTTTAAATAGAGCATAGTGTAAAATAATAGACATATAGAAACGGAACGACCTATTGAATAAAGGAGTGATGAAAATGCGCCAAAATCATAAAAGTCACATTTTAAAACTTAAACAAATAGCTAAATATAAGGCTATTAAGATATTTAAAGAATATAGACTTTACATGGCTGATGTGCCAGCTGTAGTAAAAATGCTAACGATTCACAAAATAACTGTTGAAAAAGTAAAAGAAGCTATTATTTATTTTTATCGTGGTTATAAGGAAAGCACTGATTATTGATAAAAAATGCTCTGGAAATAATAGAAAACAGAAAAAAGAAAAAAGAGGCACAAGTACTAATCAAATGATCAACTACCTGATTTTATGCCGGTTGAGGCGGATATTGATAGGAGTGTTTACAATGGCAAAAGACCCTGAATCCCGTGACTGGAAAATTGACAAGTATATTTCTAAATGTATCGCAATAGACCCCGACAAAGAACCACCTTCCTATGAAGAAGTAGGGCAGATTATTGATAAATGGGACAATATGGGGAGACATATCACATATCCAATGGCAGGGGATTTGTGGAATCAGATTGAATGGCAAAACGCGAGGAATGTGAATGAGTTTATCAAACAAAATTTTCCTAACGAAATTAAAATAGAATTATTTTATGGGCAAAATAGGCTAATTAAAAGAGTAATTTTGCCAGATGGAATAGAGAAAGTTGTTGCATATAATTCGGAAACTGGTGAGGTCGGATGTGTTGATATTAATAATACAGCTTTGATAGAAAGTATACTAAAAGGGCTTGATGAGCCTATTAATCAAATTTCAAAAATCAAACCAGTTCTCGAAACAAGAAAACCACATGAGATTCTTTCCTCAATGAGAGACGCAATACGCGCTAATGAAGAAAGCAGATTTATTGCAAATGTACCTGGCGGTTATAAAATGGGAATGGTGGAACTAAAACAGAGAGATAAAAATGAAACGTGACAAATTCATTTGCATTTAAGAAAACTCACTATTTGGGGGAGTGTGATGAATTTGAAACTTCTGTACTGTCCGATGTGCCATGAAATTTTCAATCTTACCTATAAGAAGTTACACTTTTTAAATAAAATCCGTAGTCTATACTTAGGATAACCCATTAATAATAGCTGTAGTTACTTTGTAAGTATATTTATTATATTGAGCTTAGTGCAGATGCACTTGAAATTCTGGACATGATCAAGGATGAAGGAATTGAAGCTCAAACATTAAAAGATATAATACAATTTAAAAAACTTACTCATGAAAAGAGCATAGAACTTTCATTTTAAAGCTGTTGTGATGTTGTGACAGAAACAACAGCTTTTGTCACACCTTCTTATGAAGTTTGTTCTAGGGAAAATTGCCCCAATTATGCAATCTGTAAACGTTATTTATTGCTTTTTTATCTAAAATATAAAGATATGTTGAAGGGGTAAAATTTTATTTCTCCCAAGGGTAATTTAGAGGATTTACGAAAATGTAAAAAGCTAATCGGGATGGAGGAAATGTTCTGATTAGCTTTTTAGAAAGTTGTTGATCTAAAAAGGCCATAAGTCCGAGTTATATTCACGATTGATGTTGATTAGTCTCGTTAAGAGGGGTGATATTATGCGTACTGTTGATAGGATTTTGGCGACTTCTGACGTTCATGGAGAGAATAAAAAACTTCTTAGTTTACTAGAAAAAGCGGCATATGAACCAGATAAAGACTTATTAGTAGTCTGCGGTGATTTAGTAGACAGGGGGGAAGAAAACCTAGCTACTCTTACTACCTGTATTGATTTACAGAAAAAGGGAGCAATCATTTTAAAAGGCAATCACGAGAAATTTTTAGAAGAGTGTTTGAAAGAAATGATAATCAATGACACTATTTCTTCTGAAAATGTAAATCTTTGGGTAGGTCATAATGGTGGGGCGAGTACCTATGACGAGATAAGGAATCTATCTCAAAATGAGTTAATTAATATTCTGAAATTCGTTCGAAGCCTACCTACCTATTTCACAAGTGGCACATATATCTTCAGCCACGCCGGCGCTGATACAAGAAAGCCTGTTGAAAAAAATAGTGAGGATGATTTAATTTGGATGGAGGACAGGTTTCCTTATTGTTCGGCATATAAAAATAAAATAATGGTCTTTGGGCACGTACCCACTTGGCTACTGTACTCATACGATAAAAAATTCAAAAAGAAAAATGCGAAAATATGGTATGACAAAACTTGGAATGACAAAATCGGTATTGACTGTGGTGGAGTCTTTGGGGGGAATTTGGCGGCAATAGAGTTGCCAACCTATCGAGAATTTTATGAATAGGAGTTTGATGTTATTTTGCTTACAAAAGAAGATATTAAAAAAGCAAGAGATTTTGATGATGCCGCAATGGAAGCAGGCGGCTATCTAGACACCACCTTTGAGGCACCATCATATAGACTTCGTGATATGTACCGATGGGCTAGAGAACAGGGAAAAGATGTTGAAAACTTAACTGAAAGTGAACGAAAACAGTTTTTAGTTGGTAAAAAAATTTGGTTAATCCGTCACGGGGAGAGTACAGCTAATGCCGGGGCCATTACAGATAATCACAAAACCATTTCTTTATCTCCTGCCGGACAAATACAAGCTGAACAGATAAGCCACTCATTCCAAGAAGCACCAGCCTTAATCATTACCTCACCCTTTACCCGAACTCAACAGACAGCAGAGCCGACAATTAAGCGTTTTCCTAATGTTAGATGCGAGGTGTGGAGTGTAGAAGAATTTACATACCTATCCCCTGAAACTTGCAGAGGGACAACCGCTGCCGAACGTAAGGAACGAGTAAGTGAATACTGGGAACGACTTGACCCCGACTATGTAGATGGTGAAGGTGCCGAAAGTTTTAGTATGCTACTATCTCGGGCACAGACCGCCATTGACCGTCTAAGCCGACTTGAAAGCGGGTTTATAGTAATGTTCACCCATGCACAATTCATGAGGGCTATGTGGGTGCTAAGCACTAATCGCGGAGAGGACGCAAAAGGACTTATGAACCGTTTCAGAGAATTACCACAATTTAATAATTGTGAAATTATCAAGTGGAAGGAATAAAGAATGGAAATAAAGCAGTAGAAATGAAAAAACACGACCTGAAATTTATAGATATAATACTTGAAAATTGCGAGATTATACGAGTTGACGAATCATCCGTTTGCTTGGTACGGAAGATGTATTATGACCGTAGTCAACGCTCGAATGTACGTCCATAGATTCTCTCTGCTGTATTGAAAATGTGAAATACTCAATTGCTCAATAATAGTATGGCTTTATCAGATTTACTTAGTGGTTAAGCAGCATCGAAAATTCATATTAATGTTTAAACTTATATATAAAGCCTTCACGAAGCTAACATACTTGGTGTAGAATTTATTATTGATACGTACGTAATCTCTATGCTAGATAAAATGATGATCCGATACGTGAAATTTTGGGTAATTCGGAAAGTGGACAGTTGTCAATAAAGCTCAATTTAGTCGTTGACCATATTCTTCCTTTTATGATAAAATTTCCTCAGAAAGAAGCCTTTTGGGGAAAGGTTGATTCATATGTTTTTAGAAACAGTAAATCGTTTACCTATTGTACAAGCAAATAAATGCGTTTGTGCTATCAGCGGCTACCGAAGGAGAACTTCCTAAATACTTCACCAGTAATGAAGTATTTAGGAAGTTCTTTGCGACACGTCTATTTTCTATGTTGTTTCTATGGCGTACTTTTTGCCGGATCAGCACTAAGTTACAGTGGTTGATCTTGATACTATGAATAAAGTAGTTTGTATTCATACATTAAAGAGAAAGAATCATATGTACTTTGTACTACTTGCCACTTCAGATTGAATTTATTGGTAAAATTGCTATTTAGATCAACTAAATTAGTTGAGTCGTACGGATAATCTATTGTTTGACGGAGGGACTATAACGCATAATCGGCTTGGACATGCCTACTTAGGGGAGATAACTCAATTGGTGGCGACTGACACTTGAAATTATGGATGGGTAAGATTTTAAGGGCGCAATTGAATTTGTTTATAGTCAAATCCAGTTGGCATAAATTAAGCCCCTTATAGTACGAGGGCTCTATGGTACTAAATAGTTTCTGCTAAAAAGAAACATTGATTTGAAAATAACTGTAAATTTATCAAATCTTATAAATACGTACAATATAATTATGTATATTAAAAATTTAGTTAATAAAACGCTTGTCCTTAGATGCTTTAGGGTTAATACTTATTTTATTGCGAGAGGATAGATAATAGTGACTATAGGAAATATTGATTTTTCTAAATTGAAGCCATTCGATGGAAAGCAAACAAAAAGTTTTGAACAATTTTGTTATGAAATAGCCAAAAATCAATTTTCTCATTTGGGGAAATTTACCCCTATTGACGGCAGCGGTGGTGATGGTGGTATAGAGTTTTATTTGGAATTTGATAATGGAGATTGTTGGGGCTGGCAATGTAAGTATTTTTCGGATAGTGGACGTTTGCAGAGTAACCGTAAACAGCAGATTCAGAGTTCACTAAAAACAGCTTGTGAAATCCGTCCAAATTTAAAAAAGTGGTTTCTATGTTTAAAAACTGACTTAACAGGAACTCGCAAAACTTCAGAAGAAAGTGTTTCTGACGGTGAAATCGGTTGGTTTAATACTACATTAAAAAATAAAATTCCTAATCATATGAGTGTCGAATTAGTGTTGTGGGGCGCTAGCGAACTTATTAGTCATTTAATTAGTCCTAAAAGCATTGGTATAAGAAGTTTTTTCTTTGGAGAATTAGAAGTTAATCAGGAGTGGTTTAAAAAAAGGTTTGATGAAAATTTTGAAAAAGTAAACAGTAAATATGATAATGATCTTCATTGTATTGATGAATTTAGTAAATCTATAATTGAATGTGCTTTGTTAGACCCTAATTATATTGTACGTCTAGAAAAAGTGAGTTTTGAATTACATATATTATTAAAAGAATTTGTTGATGCTTTAAATTCTTTTTCTGAAGAAAAGAAAATTGAGAGTAAGGAACAGCATGATTTTGATATGCATGTTATAGCTTATAACCAAGTTCATAAACATATGGAACTAGCTTTAGAAAAAATCAATACATTAATTCAATATTTCAAGAATAATAATGAATTTGAAATAAAGTCATTTAACATTTTAGATATAGAAAAGAATTATATAGAGTTAATTAGAAGTACTGATTTTTCCATTTTTAATGCGGAATCAAGTTTGTATAAAAAAGCAAAAGCTGTTTTCTATTGTTCACACGATTTTCAAGAAAAGTATGAACGATTTTTTCGAAATTATTTTCACCAACCTCGGAATACGCTTCATTTTTTAGGTGATGCTGCTAAGGGAAAAACTCATCTATCTTGTGATATCGCATATTCAAAAATTATCAATAATCAACCAGCTATATTTATTACAGGTGATAAGTTTTCTAACGCAATATCAATAACGGATATATTTTTAAAAATCTTAGAAATCCCTCCAAATTATTCTTTTGAACAGTTACTAGAGGCTTTGGATACATATGCATCAATTACTAAAGTAAAAATACCTATTATTATTGATGCCTTGAATGAGACAACTTATAATGGTCTGTTTTCTTCCATATGGCAGGATCACTTATCTTCTTTTCAAAAGAAGATTACAAATACTAAAAATTTAATATTAGTTACGACATGTAGAAATTCTTATAAAGAAAAAATTTGGGGTATAGATAAAACTATTAAATTTGTTTTTATCGACGGCTTTACAGATCAAGAAACTTTAGAAACTGCAGTGAAAAAATATTTTACTAAATATAAATTAAAAGCTGATTTAAATTTTGCCAATATTAGAAAGTTCAAAGAGCCAATATTATTAAAGCTATATTGTGAAATGAAGAATTCTGAACGTGATAACGAAGTAGAAGTGAATTTAGAAGAAGAATCAACTTTTGATATATTTAATCAATATATTTTAAAGATTAATAAAAGTTTAACATTACAGCATTGCTTCTTAAGACCTAATGAACCTTTTATTTCAAAGTCTTTATCAATATTTGCTAATTATTTGTGGGAAAATAATGTAAGAGAAATCCCAATACAAGAATATTACGATTTAATAGATGGAATAAACCAACCATATAATGAGGCTTCTTCTAGGGCAGAAGTTTTAATTCACGAAGATCTTTTAATTAACCGAGATATAAGAAACGATAATGAATTTGTTAGTTTCACCTATGATGTTATGGCAGGTTTTTTCTTGGCAAAAAACTTGATGGAAAAGTATACTGATCCGAAATATTTCCTCAGTTTCCATTTTGCTATCCGCATAATGGATGATAAAAGACAACACCCGTTATACGATGATTTAATATCTTCGCTTTGTATACTATTACCTAAACAAGGATATAAATTACATCAAATAATATTAAGAAAAAATAGCGCTAAATATAATGTTAATAAATTTGAGATTGATAAAAAGGTTGTTAAAACTATAAAGTTCAAATCTATGGTAATGAAAAAATATATAAATTATGCTTTGTCATTATCGATAGAATCTTTATTCAAAATAGAATATCAATATATTGACTCAGTTGATATTCAAATATTACAAGAACTATTTGATAGTGACGCTAATAATGCAAAAAGAATTATCGAATTAAGTATGACAATTTTAAGCAATACTCTACACCCTCTTAACATGAAATTCTTATCTGAGTTATTAAATACCTTGCATATGAATATGCGTGATATAATTTGGACTGAAGTTATACGTAGAGAATCTACCAGCTGGAAAGCATTTTTGAAGAATTTTGAACAATGTATAGCTCAAGTGGAAATGCATTCCGAGATAACCATAAAAAAATTACATTTAATTTCCCAATTTTCCATGTGGTTGCTTACAAGTACCGACAGAGACATAAGAGATTTAGCAACTCGTTCTCTCTATAATTATGGACGAAAATTTCCTAATGAGTATACCGATTTAGTCTATTTTTCACTTGGTATAAATGATCCATATATTTGGGAACGTACATTAGCAAGTTTATACGGTGTTACTATGGCTGAGCATAATGCTCTTTTTAATAAAGATTTTAGAGATAATATTTTGCCTTCAATCGCCAAAAAACTTTATGATTTAATGTTTAAAGAAAATGCTTCATTCTCCACGACCCATATTTTAGCTCGAGACTACGCTAGAAAAATAATTGAAATTGCTTTAATACATCATAAAAATTTTTTAACTACAAAAGAAACTCAAAGAGTAATGCCTCCATATAAAGATGGTGGAATACGAAAATGGGGAGAACATAAATATAAAAGTTATGAAGATCCTATTAATATGGATTTTTCGAATTATACAATCGGAAATATCGTTAAAAACGCTCATAGCTACAGTGATCCTCCAGAAAAACAAAAGGTAAGAAGGCAAATTTATTGGAGAATCTTTGATTTAGGTTGGGAAGAACAATTATTTAATGCAGTGGACAAGAACATTGACCGTTTTAGCAATAGAGATCGACCTAAGATTGAACGATATGGTAAAAAGTATTCATGGATTGCTTACTATGAAAATGCAGGATTTCGTAATGATAAGGGTCTTTTAGAAAATAAATGGAACCAATTTAGAATTATAAATAACGATATAGATCCAAGTTTTCCAGTTAACTGTGAAAACAAAAGAACTGTACTAAAGGATTTGCTTGGTAGCCGTAATACTTCTCTTATTGAATGGTATCAGAGTGATGATGCAATAGATATTGATGAATATCTTATTCTGAAGGATTCAACTAAAGATTGGGTTTGTTTAGATGGACATATATCCCAGGAAGATGGAAGTTGTAATCGAAGGATGTTTTTGTTTATTAGAGCATTTATTGTGAATAATGAAGATTATGATCAAATTATTGACCATTTAAACAAAGTAAATATGACTAAACATGAACTACCTGAAAAAAATGAAAATAATGATTCATTTTCTGGCGAAGTATATACTTTTGATGATGCAACTTGGTCAAACTATTCCGAATTTAAATTTTTATTAGAAACTAAAACTGTAAAAGTGAGAAAAGGTGAAGACGGCTATTTCCCTGATATAAGTTTGGAAGATAATAGTAGTGATTTATCTATCAAAGAATTTTTCCCTGAGGAAAAAGAAATAAGAAAAGATATTATTAAAAGATTTAAAACTTTATTACCTGTAATGAAGTGGTCTTGGAATAGTGAGAATAGTTTTGTTAATGATGCTAAATCCAGAGTTGTAATCGCAAAAGAGTTAGTAAGAGGTCTCGAACTCAAGGATCAGCCTCAGACATTAGATTTATATACGGCTGAGGGTGAAAAAGCTACGCGATATATGACGTATCTTAAAAATTATCACGATAATGAAGAATTAATATATTTAAGAAAAGATCTATTGGATAAATATTTAGATTTTAATAATTCGAAACTAATATATGTCATTTGGGGTGAGCGTGAACCTTCATTTGACGATAATACACTACAAAGTAGATTTTATGAAGAAAATGGCTCTGAAGATATTAAACGATTCAAAAGCATTATAAAGTACTCTACTTAATGAATCGGACTGATGAAATCAAAGCAGAGAGACAAAAATGAAACGTGACAAATTACAGGTATTACGTTACAAATATATCCCCCTATAGCTTTTTTTCTAGATTATTGTAATCTGAAGCGTGACAAATTTACGGTATTACATGTAATAAAGCTCTAGCGTTGGTGTTTTTGTAGTAGTTTTCTGCGGTGCTTCACATATTAACCCATCCATTGCTTTTGCTAAATTGCTAAATGGTGTAAACGCAAGTAATGAAGCCATTATGATTTCAAATTGATAATTCAATAGTCTTATTCAAATTGGATGCTTGGAAATTATAATCGATAAAATAACCTATTAAGGACGAGTAATTAATAGGAAAATTTACATATATACAGAAAAAATACCATAGGATGTGCTAATTTAAATCATTTAATTATAAACGACTAGGTGCGCAGTAAAAGATACTACTTATTGTATAGATAGGGAGAGATAATGGAATTAAAGATTAGTTTAATAGAAAATGCTCTCGACTCAATATATCATGGGCTTGACCATCTGAAAATAGCAATAGATAACAATAGTTCATCCGATTATAAACAATCCATCCTGTTGATTTTTCAAGGGGTGGAATTAATACTCAAAGAATTACTAGTTCAAGAAAATCCTATATATATGTTCGACAAAAACGCTTTGTTTGAAAAATGTATAGATCCTCAAAATCCAAAACTGGATGAGTTATACAATTGCAAATCCCTTGATATAAAGCAAATCTGTACTACTATCAAAAAATTATATCCAGATTTATTAGATAAAGAGTCGTTTAAAATTATTGAGTGTAGTGCAAAGATAAGAAATAAGATTCAACATTTTTCATTACAAATAGATAAACAAGAATTAAGCAAGATGATTGCTAAAATGCATGGAAAAGTTATATCGCCAGCTTTACGGCACATTGGGAAAAGGTTTTTAGATGGAAGTTTTAATAATCCATTCAAAGTCAGAGTAGAGGAAATTCTCCAGTTTGATAGGATTGCTTGTCAAGAGGTTGAAATACTTAAAATGGAAGACGTTGATTTCGAAAGGGGGAGTTGTTTCGCTTGTAGAAATTATACATTCTTCTTTATTTATTCCGAAGGTCCCTCATATCCTGAAAGCTGTTATTGTACAAGCTGTGGATACTCGAAGGGAAATCTTAGTCATGAAGAGAAATATGAATGTCCTGAGTGTGGTGCATTCTCATTACTTTATTGTCAAGAATTAGAGGCTGGTATTTGCCTATGGTACAATTGCGGAAACCATAAAGAAGGTGGTTTATTAACCACAATGGAGTGGTGTAGTGATTGTAATAGTTATAACATAGAGTCTATTTGTAAATGTAATTCAAATGAAGAGAACGAGAACAGCTAGAGGAATGTAGTTGAAATTTAGTATACTTTGATTAGCTTTTTAGCATTTAATAAAGAAATGGGAGACTTTCTTATGCATACTGCTGATCCTGATCGCATATTAGCGACGTCTGACCTGCACGGACAAATCAACGATTTTTACAATTACTTAAGTGGAATATGATCTAGAGAAAGATTTATTAGTAATATGTAGCGACTTAATCGACCGGGGCGAAGAAAATTAGATTGCCTTGCCACTTGTGCTGAATTGCTGAAATAAGGTGCAATACTCCCTAAGGTAAATCACGAGCAATTCCTTGAGCAAAGCCTCATCGAAATGCTTACTACTGACACTTGGCATACTAATCCATCAGAAGATTTATATAATTGGATCACTTATAACGGCGGCGCAGAGATGTTCCATGAAATAAAGGATTTGTCTAATGCCCACTTAACTAGTAGCTACAATAAATAATATCTTCCCTACAGCCGATAGCCGTAACCTAATCAGTTTGTTTGATGTATATGGTATTTATAGGTTTAACGGAAGGTATTGAAAAGTCACTACTAGCGGACATGGCTCCGAGTAGTCAAAAGGCCTCGGTTTATGGATTACATGCTTTAATGGTAGGGGGCGCTCTTTTGCCAGCTTCCATAATCTCTGGATTTTTATGGGATGCATTTGGCGCCTCTGCACCTTTTTGGTTTGGCGGTGCAATGGGAATTTTATCAGCCAGTGGAATTTGGTTTGGTTTAAGAAATACTTAAGTTAGATAGTGTTATGCTGCATTACATATGTCCAATCTTTTACAACAAATATTAATGGATATAAAACAGGCAGCTATTTTGTTTAAACTATTGCAAACAAAATAGCTGTTTATTGCATTGAGAAAGGTGATATATAGCTATTTATGTTCAAACTTATATAAAAAGCTACACTAAGATTGAGGTCATAAGCAACCCGTGTATTCCCGACGATGTATTAATTCAAATGGAGGTGTTTGTTGTCCACAGACTTATTAATAAACTTGATCGTAAGATTGTTGAGAAGGCGTGTGGACATCTTGATGGAGCAGCTGCGGCTTTTTTGCCTATACTGGGACAAGGTGAGGCTATTCTTGTTGGCGCTGATTTTCCGATGCCGATGCCTATGCAGATCATTCAACCCGATTACTCACCAGAGTCTAATGGACCTGCTTATGCTGAATCATGGAAGCGCAAGAGCGCTAGTGATTGAAAATGCTACGGACACTGCATATTAGTAACGAATAAAATGATAAGGGAACTCTCTTGAGTAAAACACGACAGGTAAAACAAAACTAACTGTTGAAGTCCCAAAATTTTAAATGAAGTTCCCATTCGGTTACTCCCAAAATTATGGGACAAGAAGTTAGTTGCAGAAGGAGCTATCAGAATTTAAAATCTTAGCTTTTGCCATGAAATATAAACTTTATATATTATATGGAAGAAACTTAAAAAACGGGCTATAGCAGGCGGTGATATCATTGCGATGGAAAGACTAACAAAGATTCAAGTAATAAAAGGTATTTTAACGTGTGAGTAGACGTATAATATACGCATATTGTCGGTAAGACAACATTGGCGCAAATTATTGCTAACACTACAGGTAGTTATTTTGAAAAACTCAATGCAGTAGCGGCGGGTATTGCTGATATCCGTAAAATCGTTGAGGCAGCAAAGGAAAGGCTCGGATTTTATCGACAACGCACTATTGTTTTTATAGATGAAATACATCGATTCAATAAAGGCCAACAAGATGTGCTTTTACCATATGTGGAGGACGGCAGAATTATTTTAATTGGTGCAACTACAGAAAATCCATATTTTGAAGTAAACGCAGCTTTATTATCTAGAATGAGAGTGGTTCGCTTAAAATCTCTTGGAGTGTCAGACTTAGTAGAAATTATGCAACAAGCAATGAATGACAGTGAACGTGGACTTGGAAACTTCAATATTGAATACACAAATGAGGCCTTAGCTATTATCGCTGAATTATCCGGTGGTGATGCCAGAATTGCTCTAAATATTATTGAACAATCAGTAACTATGATGAGATCATCGAACGTAACTGAATTAACAATTGAAATTCTAAAGGAAGTAGTAGGCGAAAGAGTACAAAGGTATGATAAGTCTGGTGACCATCATTATGATACCGTGTCCGCCTTTATTAAAAGCATGCGTGGCTCTGATCCAGACGCCGCTTTACATTATTTAGCACGTATGATAGTAGCAGGAGAAGATGTTAAGTTTATAGCTAGGCGAATCGTTATTTGTGCTGCAGAAGATGTAGGCAATGCTGACCCTCAGGCTTTAGTAGTAGCCATGTCTGCTGCTCAAGCGGTTCAGTTTATTGGTATGCCTGAAGCACAAATTATTTTATCAGAAGCTGTCATTTATATTAGTACTGCACCTAAAAGTAATGCTTCTTATATGGCCGTAGCCCAAGCAATCAATGACGTGAAGCAAAAAGATTGTGGACAAATACCGTTACATTTACGGGACGCTCATTATCCAGGGGCTAAAAAAATGGGACATGGCTTAGATTATTTATATCCCCATAACTATGAAGGTAATTATATAGAACAACAATATTTACCGGATAATTTAAAGGGTACGGTCTACTATAGGCCTACTGAAAATGGCCAGGAATTAAAAAATAAAAAAAAGTCAAAAACTTAAAGATATTTTTTTGACAACAGGATTTTTTTTTGGTATATTAATAAATAAGAAAGCCTACTAAATTACTCGGAATACTCGGGAATTGCAGGAGAGATTACTGTGAAGATATCGACAAAAGGACGCTATGGCGTAGCAGCCATGTATGATTTAGCAGTACATTATGGAGAAGGACCAATTTCTTTAAAAAGTATTGCGCAGCGGCAAAAAATTTCAGAAAATTATTTAGAACAGTTAGTAAGCACATTGCGTAAAGCTGGATATGTAAAAAGTATTCGTGGTGCGCAAGGCGGATATACTTTAAGTAAAGACCCAGCAAAAATTTCAGTAGGTGACATTATTAGAATCATGGAAGGCCCTATTGTTTTGGTAGATTGTCTATTAGCAGAATCAGAAGATAATGATTATTGCGAAAGGGCAAATATATGTGTAACCCGTGGGGTCTGGGCAAAGGTTTGTGACAGTATAAGTTCAGTGTTAGATTCTATTTCACTTGCGGACTTATGCCGGGAAGAAAGATTACAAGGAGATGTTTGTGATAATGGAAAGAATTTATTTTGATCATTCGGCTACTACGCCTGTTGATAAGGAAGTAGCTAAGGTAACCCTGGAATATATGACAGAAAAGTATGGCAATCCTTCTAGCGTTCATTTTTTTGGGCGTGAAACTCGCAAAGCTGTAGAGGAAGCTAGATCAAGCGTAGCGGCTTTACTTGGAGCCAATGCCAATGAAATATTTTTTACCAGTGGTGGTACTGAATCTGATAATCTTGCATTAAAAGGTATTGCTTTTGCAAATCGTAAAAAAGGAAATCATATTATAACGACTACGATAGAGCATCATGCAGTATTACATGCTTGTGAATATTTAGAGAAACAAGGTTTCGAAATTACGTATTTACCAGTTGATGAAAATGCCATGGTTCGCGTAGAAGATGTAAAAAATGCCATTACAGATAAAACAATCTTAATTAGTGTAATGTTTGCTAATAATGAAGTTGGTACTATTCAACCGATTAAGGCAATTGGACAATTAGCAAAAGAGAAAAAGATATATTTTCACACAGATGCAGTACAGGCCGTAGGCAATTATCCTATTGATGTAAATGAATATAATATTGATTTGCTTAGTCTTTCTGGGCATAAGTTATATGGTCCTAAAGGTATCGGGGCGATTTACATACGCAAAGGGGTAAAGATTGAATCCTTGCAGCAAGGTGGTTCTCAAGAACGTAAACTGAGAGCTGGTACTGAAAATGTTTCCGGCATTGTTGGTTTAGGCAAAGCGACAGAACTAGCTAGACTTGAAATGGATTCTAGAATTGCGCATGTGAAAGCACTTCGTGATAAGTTGATTGCAGGAATACAAGAGAAAATTACAGATATTAAATTAAATGGTCATAAAGATTTACGATTACCTGGGAATGTTAATTTTAGCTTTCTTTATATTGAAGGTGAATCACTTCTTTTAAATCTTGACTTAAAAGGTATTGCAGCTTCTAGTGGTTCAGCTTGTACATCAGGATCTCTTGATCCTTCACATGTTTTGTTGGCTATGGGACTTACACACGAAACAGCTCATGGTTCCCTTAGACTTTCTTTAGGGCGTGGCAATACAGAAGCTGATGTTTCCTATTGTTTAGAAGTATTACCACAAATTGTTGAAAGATTGAGGAGTATGTCACCATTAAGTGCTAACTCAAAGTTGGCGGCTAATAATCCTTGCAATCAATGTGATCATCATTAATTTATTTAAGGGGAGATATTATTATGTATACTGATAAAGTAATGGACCATTTTACCAATCCTCGTAATGTAGGTGAAATAGAAAATCCTAGTGGTGTTGGAGAAGTTGGTAACGCTAAATGTGGCGATATCATGAGAATTTATTTAGATGTAAAAGATGGAATTATCAAAGATGTTAAATTTAAAACTTTTGGCTGTGGTGCTGCGATTGCAACTAGTAGTATGGTTACTGAATTGGTAATGGGAAAAACCCTTGACGAAGCCTTAAAAATTTCAAACGATGCTGTTGCTGAAGCGTTAGACGGTCTCCCACCAGCTAAAATGCATTGTTCGAATTTAGCTGCTGATGCATTACATGAAGCTATTAAGGATTATATCAGCAAAAAAGGAAAGTGATTTGATTCATGGGAACTAAGCCAAGAGTTCTTGTAGCCATGAGTGGAGGGGTGGACAGTTCTTTAACTGCCGCCCTTTTGGTTCAACAAGGATATGATGTAATTGGAGCAACTATGCAAATCTGGGATAAAGATGTTCCAGAGGATGATGTTGAAAATCGGGGATGTTGCTCTTTAAGTGCAGTAGATGACGCTCGTAGGGTAGCTGAAAAAATTGGTATACCATATTATGTACTGAATTTTCGCGATATGTTTGAGGAAACAGTTATTGATTATTTTATTGCAGAATATGGTGCAGGAAAAACACCGAATCCTTGCATCGCTTGTAATCGATTTGTCAAGTTCGAAGGTTTGTTAAAGAAAGCACTGGCTTTAGGAGCCGAATATGTTGCAACTGGCCACTATGCTCGTATTGGTTATGATGATAAATTAAACAGACATACGTTGAGTAAGGGAATAGATTCTACCAAAGATCAATCCTATGCTTTATATCATTTGAATCAAAATACATTGAAGCATTTCTTGATGCCCTTAGGTGATTATACTAAAGTGAGGACAAGAGAACTAGCGGCTGAATTCGGTTTATTAGTTGCTAATAAACCTGAAAGTCAAGAAATTTGTTTTATTCCGGATGATGATTATAAAGGATTTTTAGCGGAGAAAACTCCTGAAGCACTGAAACCAGGTGATATGGTGGACTTACAGGGAAAAGTTATAGGAAAACACCAAGGACTTCCTTTGTACACTATTGGACAACGTAAGGGATTAGGAATTGCTGCAGGGACACCCCTATATGTGGTAAAATTAGATTATGAAAAGAATCAAGTAGTAGTTGGATCGAATGAGGATGTTTTTGCTTCGGAACTTATAGCAGAAGATCTGAATTTTATTACTATTGATAAGTTAGAACATCCTATTACTGTTTCTGCTAAAATTCGTTATGGCTCACGTGAAGGTACCGCTACTGTAACTCCTCTTGCTGATGGTGGTGTTCATGTGAAATTTGATCAACCCCAAAGGGCGATTACACCAGGGCAGTCAGTTGTATTTTATGATGGAGATATGGTTATTGGCGGCGGTATTATTAGAAAATCAATGTAGGTACACAAAAGAAGAACCGTTTTAATAAAAACAAGGACTTGGCTTTAAAGCCAAGTTCTTGTTTTTATTATATATACTATATAGATGCATTATAAAATAATCCATTGTGGGTAATAATAGTATTACATTCTCTTGGAGGCTACTCTTATGCAAAGAATGCGAGACATAGTTGGGCTGCCTGTAATAGAAACTGAAACAGGTAAGCAAATAAGCCAAATAGAAGATATTGTTTTAAATATTGATGAGGCGAAAATCTATGGAATCATTACTAATAGTGCAAAGGATTTGTCTTCTGAACAAGGTATCTCTTTTATGAACATATTAAGTTTAGGTCGGGATGCTGTTATGGTAAGGAACCATTCAGTTATACAAGAAGCTACTGCTTTTTTTGAAGTGACAGCTATTTACTATATAAAAGAATTATTTGAGAAAGAAATCGTAACGGAAGAAGGGTTTCGTTTAGGTATATTAGTTGATGTTTTTTTTGATACTAGTACTGGTGAAATGAAATCATATCAAATATCTGATAGTATCATAACAGATTTACTATATGGTCGAAAAAAAATGCCGATACCAAAAATTCAAGTTATAGGCAAAGACAAGGTAATAGTTCCTGGAACTATGAAAACTCTTCTATATACTGAAATATAAGTTAACAATAAGAAGAGAGCCACTTTTCTTATCGTCAATAGATGAAAGTCGTGTGAGGTGCGAATTATGACGGTTTGTCCTGTATGTAATAGTAAAAGAGCGATTGGTAAAGTAGGAGCAGTACAATATTATTGTTGGGATTGCTGTATTGAGTTTATAGTGCGCGGGGAAGATATTAAGATCTTTAATGTCGAACCTGATGGTACATTAACTCTCTATTTAGATCCATTAGAAAACGCTGCTCATTAAGGAAAGGGGTGATATAATGCGCAATTTTTGGCAGGGCTTATTCTGGGGAAGTTTCATTGGAATCATGTTAGGGACTGTCATAAGTCCGATAATGAATAAGTCTACATTAAGAAGAAAACCATTCGTAGAACGTAGTGCCGACTCAGTAATTTCTACAACACATGGTTTAATGAGAAAGGCCCGTAAGCGGTTACTACACAAATTTGATTAGAAATAAAGTGGAGACCACAGGGTCTCCACTTTATTTTAGCTTTAGAATCATAGTTTTTAGTATTTATAAGTAACGAATCAAAACCAACTTTTTAGAGTGAGGTATTATAAATTGCTTATAAAAAAAACACATTTTAGGATAATGCTTATTTTTTTCCTTATAATGGTTTGTTTTTATTTTTTTTGGATGGTACGAAATGCATTATATCCTTTTCTCATTGGCCTATTTCTATCATATTTATTAAATCCAGCAGTATGTTATTTGGAAAACAAAAAGATAGGAAGGGTATGGGCGATTATTGCCGTATACATACTATTATTTAGTATTGTTATTATTGGTGGAAGTAAGTTGCTTGCCATATTGATTAGAGATTTACAATCCTTTGCACAGGATTTACCATCTATGATAGAAAATATTAATATACTGTTGATTAAAGTGCAATCACAGTATCAAAACTCTGCATTGCCATATTATTTAAGGTTAGCGATAGATGATGCCTTATTATTATTATTAGGTGATGTACAGGAGTTTATTGGAGAAGTCGTAAATGGTATAATTAATCTTATAACCCACTCTTTGGGTTTAGCAATAAGCCCAATCTTAGCCTTTTATCTTCTTCATGACTGGCATGAAATTAAAAGTAAATTATTATTGTTAGTGCCAAGCCAATGGAGGGGGGAGTTGATTTCATTTTGGCGTGATGTTGATAAAGTGCTAGGGGGGATTATTCGAGGACAATTAATCGTAGCATGCATTATTGGTATCTTTGTAACAATCGGTTTATTCTTACTTCAAGTAAAGTTTGCCCTCATTATTGGGATATTGGCAGCATTATTTGATATAATTCCTTATTTTGGTCCTATAATCGGAGCTTCGCCGGCGGTAATGTTAGCTATATTGGAATCACCTTTGTTAACCTTAAAAGTAATTCTATTATTTTTTATCATACAACAAATTGAAGGAAATATTATTCATCCTAAAATTATAGGTGAAAATATAGGGCTTCATCCGTTGACTGTGATTTTTTTTGTTTTTGTTGGAGGCGAGATGGGTGGAATTATTGGAATGTTGCTTGGTGTGCCATTCGTGGCAGTTGGTAAAGTATTGTTACATCATATAATAAAGGTATTGTTATAATCACCATTAATTGACATTGGGCAATTATTTATGTATAATGTCGAACGAGAGTATGCCTAACAATCTGGAGGTTGATGAACTTGAATTATATAACGGGAAATGAACTTCGTAAGAAATTTTTAACTTTTTTTAAAAGTAAAGATCATTTAATATTACAAAGTTATCCATTAGTTCCTGAGAATGATCCTACATTATTATTAGTCGGTGCAGGCATGGCACCATTTAAACCCTTTTTTACAGGAAAGATGAATCCGCCACATCCGAGAATTAGTACTAGTCAAAAATGCGTACGTACAGGTGATATTGAGAATGTCGGTCGTACAGCTCGTCATCATACTTTTTTTGAGATGCTAGGAAACTTCTCTTTTGGTGATTATTTCAAAAAAGAAGCAATTGCTTGGGCTTGGGAGTTTATTACTGAGCAATTACAAATGCCTAAGGATAGATTATGGATAACAATTCATACAGAAGATGATGAAGCATTTGCGATTTGGAATAATGATATTCATATACCCGCAGATCGAATTATTAGAATGGAAGATAATTTTTGGGAAATTGGTCCAGGACCATGCGGTCCATGTTCAGAACTATATTTTGATTTAGGTGAAGAACGGGGCTGTGGAAAACCAGATTGCGCAGTTGGCTGTGATTGTGATCGATTTTTAGAAATTTGGAATTTGGTCTTTACCCAGTATGATCGAGATGAAGCTGGAAATTATACCCCATTAGCGAAAAAGAACATTGATACGGGAGCAGGGCTAGAGCGTATTGCATCTGTATTGCAAAATAAAAAATCTAATTTTGAAACAGATTTATTATTTCCGCTTATTGAGCATGCAGCAAAAATAGCGAATGTGGAATATGGTAATGACAACAAAATAGATATTTCCCTTAAAGTTATTGCGGATCATATTCGGAGTATGACGGTTATGATTGGCGATGGCATATTACCTTCGAATGAAGGTCGAGGATATGTTTTACGTCGGATTTTACGTAGAGCGGTAAGACATGCCCGCTTACTAGGAATTGAAAAATTGTTTTTGGTTCCAATGGTTGATGTTGTAATTGCAATTTTTGCTGAAGCCTACCCTGATTTAGCAGAAAAACAATCTTACATAAAAAAAGTAATCCAATTAGAAGAAGAACGTTTTCAAACAACATTAGTACAAGGTATGGAGTTATTGAACGGACACGTTCAAAGTCTAAAAAAATCTGGAATTACAATGCTAGATGGTGCAACTGCCTTTAAGTTATACGATACTTTTGGCTTTCCTTGGGAACTTACCTTAGAAATACTGGAAGAACATGACATGCAGCTGGATAAACAGAATTTTGATGCTGCGATGAAAGAACAACGAGAACGTGCACGGGCAGCCCGCCAGGATCACGCTGAAAAAGTAATTATACCTGATTTGTCTAAGCTAGCAACGGAATTACTCACTGTTGATGAGCAGGCTGACAGCGGGAAGGTGGTCTTAGCTTGGAAAGAGGGTATGCTTGTTGATGAAGTTCACGATGGTGAGGATGTAGCCGTTATATTGGATGTGACAGGTTTTCATGCCGAAGGTGGCGGTCAAGTTGGAGATACTGGATTTTTAGAAAGTTCCTTGGGGAAAATGCAAATTACTGCTACTAAGAAGTTAGCAAATGGTACAACTTATCATATTGGTAATGTTACAGAAGGTTTATTGAAAATTGGCGATACTGTAAATCTTAAAGTTGATATGATAAGGCGGCGGGAGATTGCACGCAATCATACAGCGACCCATTTGCTTCATGCTGCTTTAAAGCAAATCCTAGGAACACACGTAAATCAGTCAGGCTCATTTGTAAGTCCTGAAAGATTACGTTTTGACTTCTCTCATTTTTCTCAAGTGACTCCAGAGCAATTATTGGAGATTGAACAGTTTGTACATCAAGCTATTTTAGAGAACATTTCTGTCTCTATTGTTGAGACGAATCAAAGTGCAGCGAAAGAAATGGGAGCTGTAGCTTTATTTGGTGAAAAATATGGTGAGTCTGTTCGAGTTGTTTTAGTGGGCGATGTAAGTAAAGAACTTTGTGGTGGTAGCCATGTAGTCAGCACTGCAGAAATAGGCTTATTCAAAATCGTTAGTGAAGCTGGTATTGGTTCTGGTATTCGAAGAATTGAAGCTGTGACAGGAAAGGGTGCAATTGAATACGTTAATGCGCGAGAACAATTACTAGTTAGTGCTGCAACGGTTTTAAAATCACGTCCTGAAGAAATTGTTCTTAAGGTAGATAGTGTTGTCGCTCGTGTTAAAGAATTGGAGCATGAATTAACTGAACTCACTAGTAAATTAGCTCATGGTGAAGTAGATGCGTTATTAGCTAGTTCTCAAGAGATTAATGGAGTCCAGGTTGTCGTTGGTAAAGTTAGTATTAATGATCCAGATGGTTTGCGTACCGTGGCGGATATGGTGCGAAATCGTTTAACTTGCGGTATTGTTACTTTAGGTTCTATTAATGGAGATAAAGTCAATTTTGTTGCAATGGTAACAAAAGAAGCTATAGCAAAAGGTATACATGCTGGTAATATTGTAAAAGAAGTTTCTAAAATAACTGGCGGTGGTGGTGGTGGCCGTCCAGATATGGCCCAAGCGGGTGGCAAGAACCCAGAAAAACTTGCTGATGCTTTACAATTTGCCATAGAAGTTATTAAGAAGCAGATTAAATAGTTTTAAGTGTACGTAGAGTGGATATAGTAACTCTACGTACACTTTTGCACTTAAAAATGGAATTGTTCCTTTTAAAATCTAGAAGGTGATTTCCTATGAAATTATGTAAATTATTTAATAATATTTAGCAAAATGAAATAATTATTTTTATTTTAGTGGAGGAAATAACTAGTCCAGGTAGAATATAATGGTATAGTGATGGAGATACTATTGGAGAGGAGGATGCTCAATGCCTAATATATCGGAAGAAACAATGATGTTTCGTGTGGAGAATGAGGAAAATAATGCAGCGATGGTTATTAATGCTGTATATCAGTCGTTAAAGACCAAAGGATATAATCCTATAAATCAACTAGTGGGATACCTTTTATCTGGAGATCCTACCTATATTACCAGCTATAACAACGCCCGTGGACTAATACGTAAATTAGAACGGGATGAACTTCTAGAAGAGTTGGTAAGAGCATATCTCAAAGATAAATAATATGTTATAGGTATAGTGGGAGGACAAATGCGCATACTAGCTCTTGACGTTGGTGATAAAACAATTGGTGTTGCAGCAAGTGATTTGTTATTACTGACAGCCCAAGGCATTGAGGTCATTCGCCGTACTTCTTTAGAAAAAGATTTTATTAGGTTGAGTGAGATTGTTAATGAGTATGAAGTTGAGACAATTGTAATTGGATTACCTAAAAATATGAATGGAACAATCGGCCCTAGAGGCGAATCGATGCAAGATTTTGCTGACAAGGTTGCAGCACAGTTTCCTAAAATAAAAGTGCATTTGTGGGATGAACGCTTATCCACAGTAGGAGCACAAAAGGCATTAATTGCTGCAGATGTGAGTCGTGCAAAGAGGAAAAAAGTAATAGATAAAATGGCTGCGGTGTTTATTTTACAGGGTTATCTAGATAGTTTGTCCTGCTAATAACTTCCTTGACAGGATAACTTTTCTAAGATAAAATTACAGTACACTAAAAGGAAGAGGTGATATGAATGGCTGATTTTGAGAAAGAAGACCTCGAAGAATTGGATGAAGAGCTTGTGGTTGTTATGACTGATGAAGAAGGTAATGAATATTATTATCGTGAAGAAATGATTGTTCCAGTAGGTGACAAGCAGTATGCTATATTAATTCCTATCGAAGATGGAGACGATTGCGAATGTCAGGATGCTGGATGCGGTTGTTCTGACGATGAAGTTGATGTATATATTGCGCGCATTGATACTGATGAAAATGGCGAGGAAATATATGTCGATCCTACCGATGAAGAATTTGAAGATGTTCGTAAGGCATATGAAGAACTAATGGTAGAAGAAGAGGATGAAGCCGAATAGGCTTCATTTTTTTACAGATTGAAAGTATAACACTTCTGATTAGGCAAGCAACTATGGCTTGTTGCAAGTCATAGTTTTTTTATGATGGCATAGTTCTAATTTTGATTTCTAGTGATTAGGCTTTTGGTTTAAGTCTAGGGACTTACCAGAAGCCTAGTCTTTTTTTATCTTTTTGTGTATAATATAGTCATTGTCTTAAAAGGATAACTAAAAATGCTAGGGAGGTGGTATATGATGAGGTATAGGCTGATACAATTTAAATGGCATATTCTGTTAGTATTTGTTTTTCTTTGTTTGGGAAACGTTATATATAGATTGACACAACCGGTTAATGCACCTGTAGCGGAAAAAGCAGTAATTGTAGTTAAGACGGGAATGGCTGCCAATGAAATTGGTGAGTTGTTGTATCAACAAGGTATTATAAAAAGTGTATTAGCATTTCATGCTGTAGCTAAAATGCAGGGATTGGCAAATTCTTTGCAGGCAGGCGAATATGTAATAAACAAAAATATGACGATTCAACAAATTGTAGCAATGTTAGCTAAGGGGGAAACAGTATATCAACAAATTACAATTCCTGAAGGATATACTGTCGATCAAATTGCGAAACTAATACAAGAAAAGCAGCTTGGCAGTGCGGAAAAGTTTAAAGCACTCGCTAAAAAAAGTAATGTTTTTTCTTATCCTTATATGATGAATTATAATGCAAATATAGTATATAAAGTTGAAGGGTATCTATTTCCTAACACTTATCAAATCAGTAAGGGTGCGACAGAAGAGCAATTACTAAATATGATGCTTACTCAATTTGATAAAGAATTTAGTGAAAGCATGAGGGAAAGAGCAACTGCAATTGGTTTATCCGTCAAGGATGTAATTATTTTGGCATCTTTAGTAGAGAAGGAAGCCCAAATAGAAGATGATCGCCCAATTATTGCCGGAGTCTTTCTTAATCGTTTAAAACAAGAGATGCCTTTACAATCTTGTGCTACGATTCAATATATTTTAGGATATCCTAAAGTAGAACTTTCAGTGGAAGATACAGAAATTTCTTCTCCTTATAATACTTACCAACACATGGGACTACCTCCAGGGCCTATTGCAAATCCTGGAATGGCAGCAATAAATGCTGTTTTATACCCAAAGGAAACCAGTTTTATATACTTTGTTGCAGATAAGCAGGGCACGCATCATTTTAGTAAAACATATGAAGAACACCTTGCAGCAATTGAACAAGTGCGTAAATAATAGGAGTGATATATTGAATTTGCTAAATGAAATGGAAAGATATGCTACTGATAATAATATACCAATTATTAATAAAATGAGTAGTAATTTGCTAATTGACGCTGTAAAAAGTAAACAACCAAAATCGATTTTGGAAATCGGTACTGCCATTGGCTACTCAGCATTACTTATGGCTCAATATATGCCACAGGATGGTAAAATTACTACCATAGAGCAAGATGCTTCACGTATTGATCTTGCTTATGATTACATTGCTAGGGCTGGTAGAACAGAACAAATTCAGCTATTAGACGGTGATGCGAGCACTATTTTATCAGATCTTGAGGGGACATTTGATCTAGTATTTATTGATGCGGCCAAAGCTCAATACCTTGATTATTTATGTAAAATTGTAGACAAGTTATCTGCTGGCGCTGTTATTATCGCTGATAATGTATTATTTCGTGGTATGGTTTTGAGTGAAGAGCCACCGTTAAAACGTTACAAAACCATTGTCAAGCGTTTAAAGGAATATTTGCAATTTGTTAATACAGATTCTCGTTTTACTACAACAATTCACCATGAGGGTGACGGAGTGGCTATTTCTTATTATCAAGGAGCGAATAAAAAGTGAGAAAACCCGAACTTTTGGCACCTGCTGGTAACTTTGAAAAGCTTAAGATGGCTCTTCTTTATGGAGCAGACGCTGTGTTTATGGCCGGCAAGTCCTTTGGACTGAGAGCTTTTAGCGGTAATTTTACGGAAGAAGAGCTAAAAGAGGGTATTAATTTTGCCCATAGTTTACAAAAAAAAGCATATGTTACAGTGAATATATTTCCTCATAATGAGGATCTACCAGAACTACCTGCCTACATTAAATTTTTAGTTGACTGTCATGTTGACGCAGTGATTGTTGCCGATGTAGGTGTATACCGAATTGTTCGAGAAGTAGCACCTACATTACCTATTCATATTAGTACGCAAGCCAACAATACTAATTGGTCTTCAGTACTTTTCTGGCAAGAATTGGGAGCTGATCGAGTAGTGCTTGCTCGTGAATTGTCCCTAGAAGAAATTACAGAAATTAGGCAAAAAGTGAGTCTTGATCTTGAAGCATTTGTTCATGGAGCGATGTGTATATCTTATTCTGGACGTTGCTTAATGAGTAATTATTTTGCTGATCGCGATGCAAATCGCGGACAATGCGCTCAACCCTGCCGCTGGAAGTTTAACTTAGTAGAAGAGAAACGTCCAGGTGAATATTATCCTGTACTAGAGGATGAACGTGGGACTTATATCTTCAATTCAAAGGACTTGTGTTTATTGCCAAACATTCCTGAATTGATCAATAGTGGCCTGGATAGTTTTAAAATTGAAGGTCGTATGAAAAGTGTGCATTACGTGGCTACAGTTATTAAAGTATACCGTGAAGCCATTGATGCTTATATAGCGGATCCAGACAAATATAGTGTTAAAACAGAGTGGCTCGAAGAATTGCAAAAAATCTCTCATCGTGCCTATACAAGTGGATTTTACTTTAACAAAGCAACTCAAGATGATCAAATTTATGGATCATCTTCTTATGAACAGACATTTGATTTTATTGGTTTAGTGAAAAATTATGACGCCACGACACGCATGGCTATTATTGAACAACGCAATAATATAAAAATTGGGCAAAGAATTGAGGTCATGCAACCTGGGAGATCCAATTTTTCACAAGTCATTACTGAAATGTTTGACATGGAAGGCAATTCTATAAGTGTTGCGCCCCATGCTCAACAGCTTATTCGTATTCCTATGCTCCAAGAAACTGTGGAGTTTGCCATGTTACGCCGTGAGGTACAGGAAAATGCATGAACAAATTCTAATTCGTATTGATGTCAAGTACATAAATTATCTAAATCGTATTATGGAAGGGTATGAATATTTAGGTGTAGTTACTACTGTAAAAGATCAGGTTGGAGTATTACGTATCCGAGTTACACCCGATACATATAAAGAAGTACAAGATATATTAGAAAATCTACCGATTGAGTTTGAATATGTAAGCAATAATAGCGCATAGCTGCAGTATAATGAAAAATTAATAATTTTACCAGCCAATGCCATACTATCATTGAGGTGATAGTATGGCATTACAAGTTTCACGCATCTACAAAATGTTGACGTTCTTTCTTTTGGTCAGTTGCCTACTAATTATGCGATTATTCTATTTACAAATTATTGCTGGCAGCGAGCTTGCAAGCCAAAGTTTGAGTATGCGTATTCAAGAAGTACCTATTGAAGTTGCCAGAGGAGAAGTTGTTGATCGCAATGGATTAGCACTCACAAATACAGCGCAACATTTTAGCGTTGTTATTTTTCCAGGATTAATTCATAATGCAGAAACTGCGGCTAGTCAATTAGCAATGTTAATGGGTCTTTCGAAAGAGTATATTCTATCGGAAATTATAGGTAATAAACGCCCCTTTAAGTTAAATGGTAAGGTTGATGCCATGGTTGGAGACAAAATAAATCTGTCTAACATTTCAGGAGTTATAGTCGTAGCGGAGAGGGTTAGATATGGTTATCTTCCTATAGCAGCCCATGTAACAGGCTATATTAATAATGCTGATAACCAAGGTGTTAGTGGCATTGAAGCTATGTATGATGACGTATTACGAGGTAGCCAGCCAGAATATGCCGCGGCATTGGTCGATGCAGGGCAACAGATTATACCAGGTTTAGGGTATAAGCGTTTACGATTGCTGGATCATTCTGGCCCAAGCAACGTAGTATTAACTATAGATAGACAAATACAAAAAGATGTGGAAAATATATTAGATAATCATGATGTAAAAGGAGCGGTAGTAGTAATACGTCCAAATACAGGTGAAATCTTGGCTATGGCGTCACGTCCTAATTTTGATGCAAATCATCTTGATGACTATTTAAAACAAAGTAGTGCGCCTTTATTAAATCGTGCTATCGCAGCATATCAGCCTGGGTCAGTATTTAAATTAGTGGCGGCGGCAGCTGCATTAGAAATGGGGATTGTACATCCAGATGATAGTTTTTTTGATCCTGGTTTTATTGAGGTTGATCATATACGATTTAACGGATGGGACTATGAGAAAGGTGGGCGTGGTAAATTGACTTTTACCGAAGCTTTAGCATACTCTAGTAACCCTGTCTTTATTGAAGTTGGCTTAAAATTAGGTGCTGAGAATCTAATTTCCTTTGCAAAAAAATTAGGCTTTGGTAAGAAAACCAATTTAGATTTTTATGGTGAGGTAGAAGGGTATCTACCGCCAGTTGATAGTATTTATCCAGGAGAACTTGCAAATTTAACTATCGGTCAGGGAAAATTGGAGGCAACACCACTTCAAATTGTGTCATTAGTTGCAACGATTGCAAATGATGGCGTTAAAGTAAATCCGTATATAGTGGACAAGTTGACAAATGCGGAAGGCGTGGTTGTGAAAAATTATATTGCAACACCAGGTCAGCGGGTGTTAACCCAAAGAACCGCTAAGCAAATGCAAGAAATGATGGGAGCAGTTACCCGTTTTGGGACAGGGCAAGCGGCTTATGTGGAAACAATTGGTTCAGCAGGTAAAACTGGTTCTGCTGAAACTGGACGAACAAATGAGTCTGGGAAGAGTATTAATCATGCATGGTTTGCTGGTTATGCACCTTTAAAAAATCCGCAATATGCGATAGTCGTTTTTATTGAAGAGGGAATGTCTGGCGGCGATGTAGCAGCACCAATTTTTAGTGAGATTATGTCAGCCATAATAGACCCAGCAAAAGAATTGAAATAGCTTACAAAAAACTAGGCAATAAATTAAAAATATGATAAACTATATGAGATAATGAATTATTATGCTAAGGCTGTGATATTGTGATAGAAGAAAAGCCTTGTATTTTGGTTATTCATGGGCCTAATTTAAATTTATTAGGAAAACGTGAACCAAATATTTATGGTAACCTGACGCTAGATGAAATTAATGCAAATATAAGGGGAAAAGCTAACAACCTAGGTTTTGCAGTGGAATTTGTTCAATCAAATCATGAAGGTTATATAGTGGACGCCATTCAGCAAGCTGAAGGCAATCAGAAGGGTATCATTATTAACGCTGCGGCTTTTACTCATTACAGTATTGCTATACGTGATGCCTTAGCTGCTATTTCTGTTCCCGCGATAGAAGTGCATTTGTCGAATATTTATAAGCGTGAAGAGTTTCGCCATCATTCGGTTATATCTTCAGTTGTCTATGGCCAAATCAGCGGATTTGGATATGATAGCTATCTTTTAGCATTGGAGGCAGTTGCCCGTTTAATCGGCAACAAGAGATAAAATGGAAAGAAGAATAATAAAACTTCGTAAGTTTATGAATGAAAATGATTTACACGCAATGCTTGTTAGTAAACCGGAAAATGTACGGTATTTCAGTGGATTTAGTGGTTCAGCCGGTATGTTATTAATCACTAATAACTCTAACAAGTTATTAACGGATTTTCGTTATATTGAACAAGCTACTGCTCAAGCTAAGCAATTTGAAATAGTACGCTATAGCGCAACTTTATGGAAAACATTGGCTGATCTTGTTAAGAGTTCGGATCTTTCAAAAATTGGCTTCGAAGGTGATTTTATCACTTATGATGGGTATCTTGAAGTAGTTGATACTCTTCCTATGATCTCTTTAGTACCAGTTAAATTAGATAACTTGCGTATGGCAAAAGATGATGCTGAAATTGTTTCTATTAAGAAGGCCGTAGAAATTGCTGACAATGCCTTTTTACAAATCCTGTCTTTTATAAAACCTGGAATGACGGAGCAGGAGGTTGCTCTTCAATTAGAATATTATATGCGCAAGCTTGGTGCAGAAAAGCCAGCATTTGATACTATAATGGCTTCTGGTGTTCGTGGGGCATTACCCCATGGCAGAGCTTCCGAGAAAGTAATTGAAGTCGGCGATTTTGTGACAATGGATTTTGGTGCAGTGTATAAGGGCTATCATTCTGATATTACACGTACCATTTGTATGGGCAAAGCCAATACGCGGCAAAAAGAAATATATGGAATTGTCCTTGAGGCACAATTAGCAGGTGTCAAGACTGTTGCTCCTGGAAAAGTTGGCAAAGAGATTGATATAGTATCTAGAGATATTATTACTAATGCTGGTTTTGGTGAATTTTTCGGTCACGGGCTAGGACATGGATTGGGGCTTAATATCCATGAAGAGCCGAGGCTTTCACCTACTAATATACATACTGTTTTATTGGAAAATATGGTAGTAACAGTTGAACCAGGAATTTATCTGCCTAATTGGGGTGGAGTTCGCATTGAAGACACTGTTTTAGTTAGTACTGAAGGGTGTCAGATATTGACTGCTAGTAGCAAGCAGTTGATAGAATTAGACTAATTTATTTTTACAAATTGAATTTTTGGAGGTAGCAAAATGATATCAAGTGGTGACTTTCGTACAGGTGCAACAATTGAAATTGACAATAATGTTTGGCAGATAGTAGACTTTCAACACGTAAAGCCAGGTAAAGGTGCGGCTTTTGTGCGCACGAAAATGAAGAATGTACGTACTGGAGCGGTTGTTGAACGTACGTTTAATCCAGGTGAAAAGTTTCCTAAGGCTCATGTTGATCGTCGTGAGATGCAATTTTTGTATGAAAGCGATGGCAGCTATAACTTTATGGATAATGAAACCTATGAGCAAAGTGAATTATCCGCTGATCAATTAGGTGATGCAGTAAAATATTTAAAAGAAAATATGACTATTGGTATTATGTTTTTCCAAGGAACTATTATTGGTGTAGAATTACCAGTGGCAGTTGAACTTACAGTAGTTGAAACAGACCCTGGTATTCGCGGCGATACAGCAACTGGTGGTACTAAACCAGCGAAAATGGAATCTGGTTGTGTAGTGCGTGTACCTTTATTTATTAATATTGGTGATGTTCTACGAATAGATACCCGTACAGGTGACTATTTAGAAAGAGCGTAATTAGCGTTATATAGGGGTATAAAAGATTATTAAAAAATCTTTTATACCCCTATTTTTTATTTTTATATGAATAGATAATTCGAAAAATAGTTAAAATAAGTTGTAGTGACAGTTGAAAAAGTAACGAGAATAACTGTCTAACTATTGGGTATAATGACAATATCGTAGTAAATTACTTTAAAGGGGGTTATTCATATGGCAAATATTAAAGAACGAGTAGCTTATTTACAAGGATTAACGCAAGGGCTCAATGTCAGTTCTCACTCTGCCGAAGGTAAGTTGTTAATAAATATTATTGATGTCCTTGATGATATGGCTGAGGAATTTAGTAACATTCAGATGGTGCAAGAGGACTTAGAAACGTATGTAGAAAGTATGGATGAAGATTTAACAGATTTAGAAGAAGAAGTATATGATGATGTTGCTGGGGAAGAATTAGTAGAGGTGCAATGTCCTTCTTGTCACGAAACAGTTAGTTTTGAGTCCAGTTTATTAGAAGATGAAGATGATCTAGAAGTTTCATGTCCTCATTGTGGTGAAACTGTATATGATAGTGCATTAGAAATTGAGGTTACGGATATTGGTGATGGACAAATTAATAATAACTTTAATTATGGACTTCACCCAGGAATTTAGTAGTATATTAAAATGAATATACTTTTTCTTGGTTGTTGATCTTTTATATGAAATTCTAGTTTGCAAAAAAATCCCGGGAAACCGGGATTTTTTTTGTGTTATTGGCATAAATTTCTAGTTACTCCATATCTATGTAAAGAAAGGATGTAAAATATATGACTGATAGTAAACTTATTTTAGTTAAGAATATCTTAGAAGATTATATCTATCCCGTCTTACCTTATAAGTTAGTCACTATGATACGAGAGATACCTTTAGAAAAATTAATTGACCTAACGGAAATAAGATTACGAGTAAATCAGCCCCCACTATTGGTATTAGCTAATACCGATATCCTTGTAAGCCCTATGGGAAAAGAATCAACTATTCATGGAAAAACTTATGTATGTAATCAAGATGACCTACAGAAAACATTGCAACTTATTAGTAAAAACTCACTATATGCCTTTGAGGAAGAGTTGAAAATGGGGTTTTTAACCATAGATGGTGGACATAGAATCGGTTTAACTGGACAGGCAATTGTAAATGCTGGAGAGGTTAAGGCACTAAAACACATAAGCTCTCTCAATATTCGTTTAGCTAGAGAGGTCAGGGGATGTGCTGACAAAATTATGCCATTTATTATTACTAAAGGAGGTCATGTCTTAAATACCCTAATTATTTCACCCCCCCGCTGCGGAAAAACTACAATTTTACGGGATCTTATAAGGCAAATAAGTGGAGGATCTAAAATATGTAAAGGGTTGCAAGTGGGGGTTGTTGATGAACGCTCAGAAATTGCTGCATGTAAGAACGGAGTCAGTACTGTTGATTTAGGGCCTCGTACCGATATACTTGATGGTTGCCCTAAAGCTATAGGTATGTTGATGTTGATTCGCTCAATGTCACCGGCTGTAATAGCAACAGATGAGCTGGGGAGGGTTGAAGATATATATGCCGTTCATGAAGCCTTAAATGCTGGTGTTAGCGTACTAGCAACGGTACATGGTCGGAATAATAACGACTTGTTATACCGACCGTATGTGAAAGAGTTATTAGAAAATAAGTCCTTTGACCGTTACATTATCTTGGGAGACAGTCCATCTGTCGGTACTATTGAAAGAGTTATCGATAGTAAAAGTAATGAAATTTTATGGGACATAACAACAAAGTAATTCACTGTGGATCATTTTTCCATAGTAAAAAGGAGTAACGATGTTGCTAAAAATAATAGGTAGTATTTTGGTGTTAATAACAAGTTCCTATATTGGGTTTAAAATGGCGGCCTCGTGCCAAGAAAGACCTCGCCATCTTCGGCAAATCATAAGTTGTATTGCATCAATGAGATCTTATATTTTATACGCCCGTGTTCCTCTACATGAAGCTGTGGCTCAATGTACGAATGGAATCTATGGGCCTGTAGCTACTTTTTTTCAGAAAATAGCCACTATGCTAGAAAAGCAAACAATATTGACTCCCCAGGAAGTGATAAGTAAGGTTTTACATGAAATGCAAGGGAGTTTAATGTTAAATACTCCAGAAATAGAAGTACTACATGTTTTAGGTGGAAATTTAGGTCACATGAATTGTACGGAGCAAGAAAAATACCTATTGTTAGTAATTGAACAGTTAGAGCGATTCGAGAATGAAGCAACAAGATTGCGCGATCTTAATACTAAAATGTATCGCTACTTAGGGGTTTGTGGGGGAATGGCTATAGTAATTATATTAGTCTAATAGGTATTAGCTAGTTATTTTAAATAGCCGAAAGGTGGTAGTACTATGAAGGAGGATAATAATGGGCCTGGATATATTATTTAAGATTGCTGGTGTTGGTATTTTGGTTTCCGTTTTTCATACAGCACTAAAACAGGCTGGTAAAGAAGATATGGCACATTTATGTACACTGGCAGGATTTACTGTAGTTTTATTATGGGTTGTTCAATTATTAGGAAGACTATTTACTACAGTACAAGATGTTTTTAAGTTATTTTAAGGGGTGCAGGGTGTGGAAATTATTCAAATTGTCGGGCTTGGATTTGTTGTAACCTTACTTATCTTAACAATTAAACGAGAAAGGCCGGAAATTGCCGTACAGTTAAGTTTAACCTTAGCAACCATCATCTTTTTAATAGTTCTTACTAAAATTAATGTTATTCTAAATTTATTCCGTGATATGGCGGATAAAGCTAATATTAGTCAAATGTATTTAAATACGATATTAAAAATTATTGGTATTTCCTATATTACTGAATTTGGAGCTCAAGTATGCCGAGATGCAGGCGAAGGAGCAGTAGCAGGTAAAATTGAATTTGCAGGTAAAGTGTTAGTTATGGTAATGGCCGTTCCTATTATCGCTTTGGTAATGGATACCATTGTCAGATTGATTCCATGAGGTGAAACATGAAAATATTTATTATGGCAATAGTATGGCTAATGATTAGCATAACTAGTGTTTTTGCCAATCCCTTAAATAGTGTTGAAATTGAGCAGCAACTATTAGAGAAAGTTTCTCCTGAAAACATTAATCAATTTATTCAGCAAGTTAATCAAGAACTAAATGATGAGATGCCCTTATTAAATAGTGACACCATTCATGGTATAGCAACTCAAGGCTTAAATGTAAGCTGGCAACATCTCAGGCAATCCATAATTGCAAATTTCTTTCACGAAATAACAGTAAGTACTCATTTAATGGGTAAATTATTATTTCTAGCAGTATTATGTGCTATGTTACAAAATCTACAGAATTCATTTGAAAAATCTAGTATTTCTTTATTAGCCTATAGTGTTTGTTTTATTTTTATGTCATCGATTGCTCTAACTGCTTTTTATAATACATTAAAATTAGCAAGTCAAACAGTGGGGTATATGGTTGGATTTATGGAGGCTTTGTTACCCCTTTTAATGTCACTCTTAGCAGGAGTTGGGGCGATAACTTCTGCAAGTTTGTTTACTCCCTTAATGTTATTTGTCATAAGTAGTATGAGTGTTATTGTTAAAGATGTGGTTTTGCCTTTGTTATTTTTAACAGCAGCTCTTGAATGCTTAAACTTTCTTTCTGATACATACCGTTTAAGTAATTTAGCGAGTATATTAAAACAATCAGGCATGATAATACTCGGCTTTTCAATGGTAATATTTATTGGAGTTATTACAATTCAAGGTACAGCAGGTAGTATTGCCGATGGGCTAGCACTGCGCACGGCAAAATTCGCAACAGCAACCTTTATTCCTGTAGTAGGCAAAATGTTTGCCGACACGGTGGAATTAGTAATGGGCGCATCCCTACTTTTAAAAAATGCAGTTGGAATTTTTGGTATTATCATAGTATCTATGATTTGCATACTTCCCTTAATTAAGATATTATCTTTAATTTTGGTGATAAAAATTTCTGGTGCATTAGTACAACCACTAGGTGATGAAAAAATGGCAAAATGTCTTGATTCTATAGGAAATAATTTATTTTTAGTATTTGGTGCAGTATTAACAGTTGCTTTAATGTTTTTTTTAGATATAACCATGATTCTAGCTGCAGGTAGTGCAGCTATGATGCTGAGGTAGGTGTTTTTTATTGATTGCTATGTTTACTGGCTGGGTTAAATATATTATTTTTGTTGTTTTATTTGCATCATTTTTAGAACTTTTATTACCAAGTAGTAGTATGCAACGATTTGTCAGGGTAATCATGGGATTATTTATTATGTTAGCAATTATGAATCCAATTATTTCAATAGTACAAAATCATTTAATACCAACAAACCAAATACCAGCACTGAGTACAAATTTTGGTAATTCCATAATGAATGATTCAATGAACATGTCTAACGATCGTGAAAAGTTATCTCTTGAACTGTATAAAAAAGAATTAGCCCAGCAAATGAAAATTTTAGTAATGGCTATTGATGGTGTAGCCGATGTTCATGTAAATATAGAAGTTAATACCGTCAAGAATAGCAGTATAGTAAGTGGTATTGAAAGTGTTATTTTATATATTAAGCCGGGTTTATCGGCAAAGGATCGGAAAGTTGCTGCCGTATCAAAGATAACGATTGGCGAACAAAAAGATAAATCTGAAGACCCATATATAGATCTAAAAAAAAGAATCTCGGAGATAGTAACAGAGCTTTACCAAATTCCCAAAGAAAAAATTGAAGTAAAGACTATACATCCATAAAGGAGTGAGTAATATATGAACGGTTTAGATACTGTTTTATCTTATACAAAAAAAATGTGGCCAAGGCAATTACTAAAAGATGGGGTACTAAACTCACGATTAATTTGGTTAGGTATTTTAGGAATAGGGCTCTTGTTATTGGGAGGAGTATTTGATCATTCCTTAATCGATTCTAATCAAAAAACTCCTACTGAAGTCAGTAAGAACCCTACTCCAGTAAATCGTAGTTATGAAGAGATTGTAGAAGGCAAATTAGCAAATGTATTATCACAGGTAAAAGGTGCCGGATCCGTTGTTGTTAATATCACGTGGGAAAATAGTAGCACGCAGGAACATGCTAAAAACGTAACAAAAGAAAGTAAAACCATTCAAGAAAAAGATACTTCAGGGGGAATTCGTAGTACTACTGAAACCAAAGAGAGTGAACAAATTCTGGTAGGCAAAGAAAATGGTATCGATCGTCCAGTTCTTGTGCGAGAAGTAAAGCCAATAATTAAAGGTGTATTGGTTATCGCTGAAGGCGCATATGATTCTAATGTTAAGGCAAACTTAACGAAAGCTGTAGAAGCTGGTTTAGGGATTCCTTCCTATAAAATAACTGTATTAGCTCAAAAAAAGTGAGGAGTTTATTATGAAAATATTCACTTTCCATAAAATAAATAAATATACTATATTTGCTGTTGGACTGGGTATAACTATAATGATGCTTGTCCTAGTAAAAGGTTTAGGTGCAATGCTACAAGCGAAAGTAAATCAATCGAATGCAATGCAGGTTTCCGCTACAAGTGTTTCTGAACCCATTATACCTAATAGTAGCCCAGATTTTTTTATCGAATATCGATTGGAACGAGACAAGATTCGAAGTGAGCGCTCAGACTTACTAAGAGAAAATATCAAAAATGCAAAAACAGATGATAGTAGGAATCAAGCCCAAATTACAATCCTAAAAATGATTGCTGAAAAACAGAAAGAAACTGAGATGGAAAGCCTAATAAAATCGCGCGGATTTGCTGATGCATTAGTATTTGTCAGAGAAAATTCAGTAAGTGCCATAATAAAAACCACCTCCTTATCCCGGGAAGAAGTAGTTCAAGTAGCAGATGTAATTAGTAAGGTCTCAGGAATGAAATCTGAAGATATTTCAATTAGCGCAAAACCTTAATATTTGCAAGTTGCATAGCTAGTTTGTAAAGATGGAAAATGTTTGTTATAATAAAATAGCTATCGTAACGTAATTGTATTATTATATATAGTATAAAAATTATCTTGAAATGGGGGGGATTTGTGAGTGGATAAACGTGAACGCAGTGAAAAGATGGAAAATAATGACGTTGGCTCTATTCGTATTGCGGATGAAGTCGTAGGGATTATTGCAGGTATGGCTGCCACCGAAATTGCTGGCGTAGCAGGAATGAGTGCAGGCTTGGTAGGTGGTATTGCGGAGATGCTTGGCAAAAAAAGCCTGGCTAAAGGCGTAAAAGTAGAGGTTGGCGAGCGTGAAGCTGCCGTGGATTTATACATAATTGTAGAATATGGCGTACGTATACCGGACATTGCATTAAGAGTACAAGAAAACGTAAAACGTGGAATCGAATCAATGACAGGGTTAGATGTTGTAGAAGTTAATGTTCATATACAAGGCGTGGGCTTTAATCAGGATGGTAAAGAAGAGGATATTCGTGTGCGGTAAAGTCATGTTGTAGCAGCAGTCGTGTAGAAAGGAGTAATATATGGGAATTTTTGATCGCATCATTTTATCTATTTACACCTTATTGTTAGCAATTTTATCAATAGGCGTAATCTTACTTTCTTTGCGCCTTATTTCTTTGGAATGGGTTTGGACAAGTATTTCGCTTCTTAGCGGACAATGGGAAGTTGGTTTGGTAGGGGCGGTGTTTTTATTGGTAAGTATTCGGTTGTTACTAGCAAGTATACGTTCTCACCGAATTAAAGAAACTATAGTTCATCATACCAATATGGGTGACGTACATATTTCACTTGATGCCATAAAAAATTTAGTTGAAAAAACAGCTAGACATACACGCGGTGTACGAGGAGTTAAAGTTCGTGTTAGTCATGATGGAAAAGGTTTAAAAGTATCTTTAAAAGCAGTTGTTAGTCCAGAAAACAACGTTCCAAGTGTTTCAGAAGAATTGCAAAAGAGAGTTCATGCCTATATAAAAAATACGGTTGGTGTTGAGTTAGTTGATGTACAAATTTTAGTTGAAAATATATCTAATGATTTTAAATCTAAGCAACGTGTAGAATAATAGTTAAGAGAGAATTCTCTAGTATGTAAAGGAGTGTAAATATGAATTCCGAGTTACTAGCAAAAATATGGCAGTATCATAGCGGGAAAATTGTAGGTTTAGTGACAGGGTTTTTAGTTGGTATTTTCATTTTAGTATTCGGTTTTTTACATACTATGTTTGTAATGCTATGCATGGTTGCTGGTTATTTGGTCGGCAAACGAATTGACGAAAAAGAAGACATTATGGATATTTTGGGTAAATTATTGCCTCCAGGATATTATCGTCAATGAAAAAAGTATGGTATACTATAAGTCCAATAGTAACGATGTTGTTATAAAAAATTTTGTATGACATACCAAATGTCATGAATTTTGTTTTACAACATTGGAGTGAAGCATAAGAAAAGAGGGAAGTTATGAGCCGTAGACAAGCCCGTGAATTGGCGCTTCAGACTTTATTTCAGTTAGATTTTAACACTACAGGTAAAGATGAAGCTCTACAGACAGCATTAAGTGAACATGATAATATTGATGAAAACACTAGAAAATACACCGAGAATCTTGTTATTGGCACCCAGGAACATTTAAAAGAAATAGACACAATTATTGGGGACATTTCAAACGATTGGAAAATAGATCGTATGCCTGGAATTGATCGAAATATTGCTAGGATGGCAATTTATGAAATGAATTTTGGTAATGAATCATTACCACCTAATGTAGTCATTAATGAGGCTATTGAATTGGCCAAGCTTTTTGGAACTGAAGAATCAAGTCGATTTGTAAATGGAATTCTAGGAACATTGGTCAAAAGAACGGACAAGTAAACTATAGTTGCTCGTCTATTAGTACCATTCAGTATTTACTTTGCATATGATACATAAAAAACATATGCGGAGGTGCTTTCTATGTTTAGATATATGTTATTTGGGGCGGCAATAGGTGCATTTATAGGTTATCTTATTCCGCCAGGTAGCTTTTTTTGGTTTATATTAGGAGTAACTGGTGGTTATATAACATGTCAATGTGTAGAGCAGCGTCGATATTGAAGAAAACTATCCAGACTTTCGTCTGGTTTTTTTTGTACTCATGTTATATGATAAATAGAAAATATAGTTGATAAAGTGATTTTATCAACTATATTTTCAAATGAAGGTGAATTATGAATATAGTTAGTGTAAGTGAAATAACAAAATACATAAAACAACTTTTTGAGTCCGATGCTAAAGTTGCATCTGTGTTAATACGTGGAGAAATATCAAATTTTAAGAAACATTATTCTGGGCATTGTTATTTTACTCTCAAAGATAGTAATGCTACAATTAGAGCTGTAATGTTTAAAAGCCGCGCACAATATCTAAAATTTGAACCAAGGGATGGCATGAAAGTGATTGCTGGCGGCCAAGTCACAATATTTGAAAGAGATGGCCAATATCAGTTATATGCAGTCCAATTGGTACCAGAAGGAATTGGCGAATTAAGTATCGCTTTTGCCCAGCTAAAAGAAAAGTTGGAGGCAGAGGGACTATTTAATGATGAGCATAAACAAACACTACCAATGTTACCAAAAACAGTGGGTATTGTTACTTCACCAACAGGTGCAGTTCTTAGAGATATTATTACTGTATCTAAACGAAGACATCCCGGCATCTTACTAAAGTTATATCCTGTTCAGGTACAAGGACCAGATGCACCTTTACAAATTGTCCATGGAATTGAAGTCTTTAATAAACTGTGTAATGTTGATGTTATTATTATTGGCCGTGGTGGGGGCTCTATTGAAGAATTATGGGCATTTAATGATGAGAGAGTGATAAGAGCTATTGCCGCTTCAAAAATTCCTATTGTCTCTGCAGTTGGCCATCAGACAGATTATACCTTGGCAGATTTTGTAGCTGATCGTCGGGCAGCTACGCCATCGCAAGCAGCAGAATTTGTTGTACCTGATGTCAGAGAGCTTTACAAATATGTCTCTACCTTAAAAAGTATGTTAGAAAGTAATGCACGGGGTGTATTGAAGAATCATCGCATGAGGCTTGAGCAATCTGCGAAGAGCAGAGTTTTTAAATATCCCTATGAGAACCTAGCAATAAAACAACAACTGGTCGATAACCTGCTGCAAAATTTGCAGCAGGTTATGAAGAAAATGGTCATAGAAAAACAACATGGTTTTAAAATTATGGCCGAAAAGTTATCAATGCTGAATCCACTAGCTGTATTGGCACGAGGATACGGTATTGTGCGTACAAACGATGGACAACTGGTTAACAATGTTAAGACACTGCAGCCAGGAACAAGAGTTGAAATTGTGCTCAATGAAGGTTTGATAGATGCTGAAATAATTCGCGTACAGGAGGGGCATTATGGTAAGAGCTAAGAAAAAAGAAGAGTTAGATGAAATGTGTTTTGAAAAGGCTTTGGAAAATCTAGAAGCCATTGTAAAGCAGTTGGAAAAAGGAGAATTACCATTAGATGAATCATTAGCCAACTTTGCTGAAGGAGTAAATTTATCAAAAATTTGTTTAAATAAATTAAATTATGCTGAACAGCAAATAGATAAAATTTTATTAGAAGAAAAGGGAAAAGTAATAGAAAGACCCTTATTGTTAAAGGAGGACGATAGATGTTAAAACAATATTGTCAGGAAAAAGGTAAAATAATTGATGAAGCTTTAGGCAAATTTGTTTCCTGCGAAAATATGTATCCACCAGCTATTTTTGAAGCTATGCGTTATAGTTTATTTGCGGGTGGAAAACGTTTACGTCCGATATTACTCATGGCAGCTGCTGACGCCGTAGGTGGAACAGGTACTGATTATCTTAATATAGCCTGCGGGTTAGAAATGATTCACACCTATTCTTTAATTCACGATGATTTACCAGCAATGGATGATGATGATTATCGAAGGGGTAAACTAACTAGCCATAAAGTTTTTGGTGAAGGTATGGCTATTTTAGCTGGAGATGGGCTATTAACTGCAGCATTTACGGTTATGTTGTCTCAGCCCGCCGTTAAGCCTGATGTGCTAGTAAAAGTCTTAGGGGAAATTAGTACTGCTGCGGGTGCTACAGGTATGATTGGTGGACAAGTCATTGATTTGTCTTCTGAGGGAGAAGTTATTTCTATTGATACTCTCGCTTATATGCACCAAGCAAAAACAGGAGCCTTATTTAAAGCTGCTCTAAGAGCTGGGGCACAATTAGCAAGCGCAAAAGAATGGCAAATTGAAGCATTAACAAAATATGCAGAACAATTTGGTTTGGCTTTTCAAATAACGGATGATATTTTAGATGTAACTGGATTGCAAGAAAAAATTGGAAAACCAATTGGTAGTGATATGAAAAATCACAAAGCAACCTATGTAACCTTATATTCTTTAAATGAGGCAAAGATAATGGCAAATCAAGCCGTAAATCAAGCCCTAGAAGCGTTAAGTCATTTTGGTCATGAAGCAGATATCTTAAGGGAAATGGTACGGTCTTTATTAACACGAGATAATTGAGGTGTTTATTGTGGCAGAGTGTATCGCTCTTATGGGAAAAAATATAATATTGGCAACCGCTCTGACTGCTTGGTTTTGCGCTCAAGTTCTCAAGACATTAACGTCTTATTGGAAGCATGGTGCGCTTAATTTTGAACGTTTAGTAGGTGCGGGCGGAATGCCTAGTTCCCATACTGCATTAGTAATGAGCTTAGCCTGGGCTGTAGGACTTCATGATGGCTTTGATTCATCATTATTTGCTGTAACTATTGTATTGGCAAGTATTGTTATGTACGATGCAGCTGGAGTACGTAGAGCAGCTGGGAGACAAGCAAAAGTTATTAATAAGTTAGTGCGTCAGCTACGTGCGGAACATACAGTACGTGATATTCGCTTGAAGGAGCTCTTAGGGCATACGCCTCTAGAAGTATTAGCGGGAGCAATATTAGGAATTACTATTGCCCATGGCTTTAAGAATTTATTAGGATAACAAGTATATTCATAAGGGCTTTGTGATAAGCCCTTAATATCACAGTAACTATAGAAAACTTAATGCTGATTGAATCATGTTATGTTATAATGTTTTTACAGATTGTGGATTACTGAAAGAGGGTTGTTATATTTGAAGACAATACTTGAGGCCATTAATAAGCCCCAAGATTTAAAAAAGCTCTCATTTGTACAAATGAGAGCTTTAGCGGAAGAAATTCGTCATTTTTTAATCTGTTCCGTCTCTAAGACAGGCGGACATTTAGCCCCCAACTTAGGTGTTGTAGAGCTAACGATTGCTATACATAAAATATTTAATAGTCCCGTTGATAAAATCGTATGGGATGTTGGTCATCAATCATATGTACACAAAATTTTGACAGGTAGGCGTAATGAGTTTTCATCGTTACGTCAGTTTGGCGGTATAAGTGGATTTCCTAAAATTAGTGAGAGTGTGCATGATGCTTTTGGCACAGGTCATTCTAGTACGTCTATATCTGCTGCATTAGGAATGTCACTAGCTAGAGATATCGTAAACGACAAAGAAAATGTACTAGCTGTTATCGGTGATGGTTCTTTGACTGGCGGTCAGGCCTATGAAGCATTAAACCATGCTGGACATTCAGGAACAAATATGATTGTTATTCTTAATGATAATGAAATGTCCATTGCTAAAAATGTTGGTGCTATTTCGGAATATTTGTCTAAAATGCGTACAGAGCCAAAATATACAAAAGTTAAACAAGATATTGAATTTTTGTTACGACGTATTCCAGCGATTGGTGACACAGTAGCAAAAACTGTAGAACGTGTCAAAGACAGTTTGCGCTACCTACTAGTCCCTGGCGTTCTATTTGAAGAATTAGGATTTAATTATATTGGCCCGATTGATGGACATAATTTAGAATTGCTTTGTGAGGTTCTTGAAAAAGCGAAAAAGATGCAGGGGCCTATTTTAATCCATGTTCTTACTTGTAAAGGAAAAGGTTATAAACCTGCTGAATGTAATCCAGGTAAATTTCATGGTGTTGGGCCTTATTGTGTCGAGTCTGGCGAAGTGATAAAAAATGGTAATACCCCGACCTATTCAAGTGTCTTCGGTGATACTCTGCTAGATTTAGCACAGCAGGATTCACGCATTGTGGCGATAACAGCCGCTATGCCGGAAGGAACTGGTCTCAAGAAGTTCGCAGCAGCCTTTCCTAAACGGTTCTTTGATGTAGGTATTGCTGAACAAAATGCGGTTACCATGGCTGCGGGCATGGCAGTTAAGGGAATGAAGCCAGTAGTGGCCATATATTCAACTTTTTCTCAAAGAGCATATGATCAGATTTTACATGATATCTGTTTGCAAAAACTACCTGTAATATTTGCATTAGACCGGGCCGGAATTGTAGGTGACGATGGTCCAACTCATCATGGATTATTTGATTATAGTTTTTTGCGGCATATTCCCAATTTAGTAATAATGGCACCAAAGGATGAAGATGAACTACGTCATATGCTGCTTACGGCAATCAATATGAATGGGCCAGTTGCCATTCGTTATCCACGTGGTAGTGGTCTAGGAGTCCCCATTGATAAGCCTTTACAGCCTATTTCCATAAGTTGTGCTGAGGAACTAAATAGCGGCACAGATGTAGTCTTCTTAGCAGTTGGTTCTATGGTTGAACCTTGCCAATCAGCCAGTAAGTTACTTGCCTCAAAAGGGATAAGCGCTGGTGTAGTAAATGCTAGATTTATAAAACCGTTAGACGAGCAGATTATCCGAAAATTATCGCGGGACGTTGGTGTTATTGTTACGGTAGAAGAGAATACCTTAACTGGAGGATTTGGATCAGCCGTTCTTGAATATATAAATACGCAGAGTTTTAACTGGGTTAAAGTACTACGGTTGGGTTTTCCTGATAAGTTCATTGAACAAGGCGTACGAACTCAACTATTGGAAAAATACGGTTTGACAGCAGAAGCTATTGCTGCTGAGGTAAATTCTTTTGTCCAAAAATTTGGAGCGCGGTGAAAAATGAGTAAAGTACTTAAAGAACGTTTGGATGTTTTATTATTGGATAAAGGCTTAGTTTCTAGTAGGGAACGAGCTAAGTCTTGTATTATGGCAGGATTAGTATTTGTTGATGAACAAAAGATCGATAAAGCTGGTACTTTAGTGCCAGTAGATAGCAACATTGTTGTTACTGGTGATAATATTGGTTACGTAAGCCGTGGTGGATTAAAATTAGCAAAAGCCTTGAATTTCTTTTCCGTAAATTTAGTCGATAAGGTTATGGCGGACGTAGGTGCTTCTACAGGTGGATTTACGGATTGCGCATTAAAAAACGGTGCTAAACAGGTCTATGCAATTGATGTTGGCTATGGTCAATTAGCTTGGTCTCTTAGAACTGATAGTCGAGTTATTAATATGGAACGTACTAACATTCGTAATGTTACCTTAGAGCAACTAGGACAGCCCTTAGATTTTGTTTCTATTGATGTTGCATTTATATCACTAACAAAAGTATTACCTGTTATTAAAACGCTATTATCCTTGACTGGTACAGTAGTGGCTTTGATAAAACCACAATTTGAGGCCGGACGAGGAAAAGTTGGCAAAAAAGGAGTAGTAAAAGATCCTTTAGTTCATAGTGAGGTTATTCATAATGTTATCAATCATGCCTGTGAATTAGGATTTACCCCCCTTGGCCTTACGTACTCTCCAGTAAAAGGTCCAGAAGGTAATATAGAATATCTTGTTCATTTAGCAAATTTTACAGCAGAGATAGGAGTTACTGGTGAGACCATAGAAAAGATTGTACAAGAAGCTCATGCGGGAGCCATATAGAAAGTTGTCATTGGCAAAGCAATTTTATTATAGAGTGTACTAAAAGCCGCGCAACCTTAATGTAACAAGGCTGTTTTAATGGCAGGGGATTAAATCACCTGCCATTATGGTGTATTTAAATAATGGGGGATTGTGTGTGTTAACAATAGGTCTATTTCCTAATACGAACAAGCAGAGTGTAGTTACTGTGCTAGGTTGGATGGTGCAGTACTTTAAAGAGCATGGTGTACGTGTTTTATTACCTACAGAGGCTGCACAAAAAATGGGATATCTAGAGTTAGCCTGTGGTCAAAAAGATATGGTAAAGGAAATTACAGTAGGTGTTACAATAGGTGGCGATGGGACATTATTAAATACAGCAAGAGAAATTGCTTGTGCTGGTATACCTATATGCGGAATTAACATGGGGCAATTAGGTTTTTTAACCGAAGTAGAGCTCCCCGATTTAAGCAGCTCCTTAGATAAGCTTATTCGTGGAGAGTATCACATTGAAGAACGATTGATGTTAGATGCAATAATTGTTCGTAGAGGCAAGACCATTTATGTTTCTCCCGTTTTAAATGATGTGGTAATCAGCAAAAATGGAGTCTCACGTATGATTAAGTTCAATCTGTTTGTTGATGAAGAATTAACAGCTAATTATGCAGCTGACGGTTTAATTATTGCCACAGCAACTGGTTCCACAGGGTATTCATTATCAGCAGGCGGTCCCATTATAAATCCTAAGTTAAAAGTGATTGTATTAACACCTATTTGCTCTCATACATTACATGTCAGACCATTAGTAGTTTCTGATGAAGAAGAGATAAAAGTAGAGATGATAGCAAACCAGGATGATGTTGTTTTAACAATTGATGGTCAGACAGTATATAGCTTATTGCCTGAAGATACTGTGCTCGTAAAACGTTCATCCTTTAGGGCACAATTTATACGACTTAATAATAGAAGTTACTACGAAACACTACGTACTAAACTATGGCGGAGTGAAACAAATGCAAACTTTTAATGCAGTCAAATTAGCACAATATTTATTACTCCCGAAAGTTAATGAAGCGCAATGTATGATAGATGCGACGGCTGGAACAGGTAGGGATACTTTATTCTTAGCAGAAAATTCTCCCGCAGATTCCATTATTTGGTCATTTGATATTCAACAATTAGCAATTTTTAAAACACAAGATTTACTTAATCATCATAAAGTGGCTCCTGACAAGGTAAAATTGGTAGCAGATAGCCATGTTAGTATAGCTTCTTATGTAAATACTTCTATCGATGTAGCTATGTTTAATCTAGGATATTTACCTAATGCAGATCATACTATTACAACGCATTGCCAATCAACAATAGAAGCTTTACAACAAATTTTAGATTTACTTTGTATCGGCGGTCTCATTTCCGTAGTAACCTATCCTGGGCATCAAGAAGGATCTCTAGAGCAGCAGGCTGTAAATGAGCTATTTAAATCATTACCATCAAAGTTATTTACTGTGGGCTCTTGGTCTATGATGAACCATAGTAATCAACCTCCCATATTATATGTAGTTGAAAAAACGAGGAGTGAAGCCTGTGAAAGTTTTGCGTCACGCCAAAATAAAAGCAATAATTGAAGACAATGTAATTGAAACGCAAGAAGAATTAGCTACTGCATTGCGCAAGCAAGGAATTGAAGTAACACAGGCTACCGTCTCAAGAGATATAAAAGAATTGATGCTTATCAAAGTCCCTGCTGGAGATGGCCGCTATCGTTATGCTTTTCCTGTAGAACAAAGTGCAGCTTTTCTACAACCCCGTATGGAGCGAATATTTCAGGATTCTGTTATTGGTATAGATTATAGCGAAAATATTGTAGTGATAAAAACATTGCCTGGTACTGCACAAGCCGTTGCCGCTGCCATAGATAATACCAAATGGCCAGATATTATTGGTACAGTAGCTGGTGACGATAATATTTTGGTTGTTGTTAAGCCAACGGATGCAGTTCCCCAGGTGATGGCAAAGTTACATACTTTATCACAGTAAAAATTAGGAGAGAAATTACGTGTTAAAATCATTGACTGTTACTAATTTTGCACTAATTGAGCAGGCTATGGTGGAATTTGATGAGGGGTTAAATATACTAACTGGAGAAACAGGTGCTGGTAAGTCGATCTTAATTGATGCTCTCAGTATTATCCTAGGCAACCGAGCATCTGTTGATTCGATTCGCACTGGTTGCGATTATTTTCGGGTTGAGGCAGTATTTGATATTTCCAAGAACTCTACCATTTATAAAATAGTGGAAGATCAGGGCATTATCGTAGAAGATGATGCAATATTAATCATAAGCCGTCGTTTTTCTCGACAAGGTAAAAATGTTATATTGATTAATGGATGCCATGTTACTGTAACTATTTTACGACAAATAGGTGAAAAACTTGTTGACATGCATGGTCAACATGAAAATCAGGCTTTATTGCGTCCCGAGTCTTATTTATTTTTATTGGATGCTTTTGATAATAAAATTAAAGACATTTTGGGTGAATATCATATCGTTTATCAGAATTGGCAAGAAATAATGAAACAGCAATCGTTACTCGAACAAAATTCAAGAGAACGAGCTCAACGTATTGATATGCTCAGTTGGCAAACACAAGAAATAGCTGCTGCAGAACTAAAACCCAATGAAGAGGAAGACATTGAGAGGCAATTACCCGTACTAGCTAATGTTGAGAAAATTACCACTGCTGTCAATCGTGCCTATTTTTTGTTAGAACAAAGTAGTAATGGAATGAAAGGTATTTTACCGGCACTGGCTGAGGTAAAACATGAACTAGAAGTCATTGCTCGTTATGATAACCGAATACAGGGGCAACTTACTGTTATCAGTGATGCTTTATACCAATTAGAAGAAAGTTGCATGGATTTGCGTGTATATAGTGATCAAATTGATTATGATCCCAATAATTTATCCGTATTGCAAGAGCGTATGGATTTAATTTATAAGCTGAAAAAAAAGTATGGTGGAAGTACTGCAGAAATATTAGCTTATTATGAGTCTGCACTTTCCGAGTTGTCTGATATTCATAATTATGATAAAAATATTATCAAATTGCGCGAACAACAGAAAGAATTAGAAAAGTCATTAGGGCAATTATCTGAAAAGATTACGGCTTTGCGACAAGAAGCTTCTAAATTACTTGCTAAACAGATCTGTAGGCATTTAAATGATTTAGGTATGACAAACGCGAAATTTAGTATAGAAGTAACAAAAAGTTCAAACTTTACTTTTAATGGAGCTGATGAAGTAATTTTCTTATTCTCAGCCAATCTTGGAGAACAAACTAAACCCTTGTATAAAATTGCTTCAGGTGGTGAACTTTCTCGTATTGCTTTAGCTATAAAAACAGTTTGTGCCCATCGTGATGCTGCTGGTATTATGGTATTCGATGAAATTGACGCTGGAATAGGCGGTCAGGCTGGGCATATGGTAGCAGAAAAGGTTGCTAAAGTAGCATCGACTAGACAAGTGTTGTGTATCACTCATTTGCCACAGATCGCTTGTATGGCTGATCGCCATATCTATATAAAGAAGCAAATTGAGGGTGAAAGAACAAATACTGTAATCCAAGTTTTGGATAAAGAGGAACAATTGCTTGAAATAACAAGGATGATTTCAGGTACTAATATAACAAAAATAGCATTAGACAATGCCAAACAAATGTTTGATTCTGCCTATCGTAAAAAAGAAAAATGGTAAAATAAAGCGCAAGCATAAGCTTGCGCTTTATTTTTCGTCAAAATAGCCGAATTTCAAAATACATAAGATTATACGCGAATAACAACAGAATAATAGCCTTATAAAACGGGAATCTTTAAAGTTAAGAGGTTAAGAAGAAAAAATAAATTTTCTTGCTGTCTTCTCTTTACTCAAACGTATGACTGTTTTTTTCTAGGTAGTTTTGAATACGATTAGGGAGGGGGAAATAATAAAAATATGAAAAATAGTAGGTACCGTTCTCTTTTGGGAATGTGTCTTGCAGTGTTAATTGTTGCCTTCTGTTTTTCGCCGCAGTTCCGTACTATCTATGAATTTCCACCTCATATGCGTATCATTGAAGGAGAGGTTGCATTATTTAATGTTAATTTTCCTTTAACACTAAGTGTTGAGCCCGATGCAGAAGACCAATCCGCTCTGCCCAAATATGCATTATCTAGGTCCGTATTCTTAGAAACTTTAAAATTAAGAACAGCTACTATTCAATTTAAACTATTGGGTATCATTCCTATTCGGACAGTACAAGTAGATGTGCTACCAACTATTAAATTGGTTCCTGGAGGACACTCGATAGGTGTTGTATTACATTCTCGGGGCGTCATAGTAGTTGGGAATTCACCTGTTTCTACGAATAATAATGAGCAATATGTAACGCCGGCGAAAGATGCAGGAATTACTGTTGGTGATGTTATTTTAAGTATTAATGATATTCCTGTACAAAGTGATAGCCAAGTAGCCGAAATTATTGATAATGCTGGCAGACAACAGGAAATATTAAAAATACTTATCAAACGTGGTGAAGAACAAATAACAATTAATTTAAAACCAGTGTTATGTAATGATACCAAAAGATACAGAGTTGGATTATTTGTACGTGATAGTGCTGCTGGTGTAGGTACCTTGTCTTTTTATGATCCGAAAACTCATGCTTATGGAGCGTTAGGGCATGTAATCACAGATAGCGATACAAACCAACCGATTGATTGTGCTCAAGGTAAAATAGTGTCAGCGGCAGTGTCGGGAATTCAACATGGTAAGAGAGGACAACCAGGAGAAAAAATTGGTGTATTTATTGATGAAGACCATCTACTGGGAAATATACAGAAAAATACGAAGTTTGGTATATATGGACAGTTGCATGATAACATAGCAAACGACCTATATTCTGAAGCAATACCTGTTGCTTCAATGAATCAAGTTCAGACGGGGCCAGCTGAGATTTTAACAGTTGTAGATGGGCAAACCATTGAGCGTTTTAAAATTGAAATTCAAAAAGTAAACCTACAAGAATACCCTGATGGTAAAGGACTTGTCATTAAAATAACTGATCCTATTCTACTAGAAAAAACAGGTGGTATTGTCCAAGGTATGAGTGGTAGTCCTATTATTCAAAATGGTAAGTTAGTTGGTGCAGTAACCCATGTATTTGTTCATGATCCAACTAGAGGTTACGGATGCTTTATTGACTGGATGCTAATGGAAATTGGCGTAGTTCCTAAATCTGAAAAACAATCTGCCAGAAAACTATTTACGTTTTCTGGTTTTTTTCTGGAAAATACATATTAATGATAGATAGAACGTCTTTGTAATATTTAGGCAAAATGTGTAACAATTTAACGATAAATAATAAGCTAAAATATGGTTTTTTTTTCCATAGAAGGAAGGGATTTATATAGCTTTGTCGAATTGATATTATTAGAGAAAACAGCAGGGAGAGGATTTTACGTGATTAGAGAAACAATTAAAGTAGCTATTGCAGATGACAATAGAGAATTTGTTGGTATTGTTCAGGATTACCTTACTCAACAAGCAGATTTTCAATTAGTTGGTATTGCTTACAATGGTGAAGAAATTTTATCAATAATTGAAGAGAAAAGTCCTGATGTAGTAATTTTAGATATTATTATGCCCCATCTTGATGGTATCGGTGTTTTAGAACGCCTTAATACATTAGCTGCTAAGCGGCCTAAAGTTATAATGCTCACTGCCTTTGGACAAGAAAGTATTACACAGCGTGTCGTAGAATTAGGGGCTGACTATTATATATTAAAACCATTTAATATGGATGTACTAGCTAGTAGAATTAGACAATTAGCCACTACTATTACAACGCAGCGCCCAGTCGTTGCTCAAGCAATTAAGGCTCGCCCAGTTGATGTAGAAGTTACTAATATTATCCGTGAAATTGGTATTCCAGCGCATATTAAGGGTTACCAATATTTACGAGATGCAATTATGATGATTATCACTGAAATTGATTTATTGGGTGCTGTAACTAAAGTTTTATATCCTATGATTGCTGAAAAATATTCTACTACACCTAGTCGTGTGGAACGCGCTATTAGACATGCTATTGAAGTGGCTTGGAGTCGCGGTAATATGGATATGATTAATCGTTTATTTGGTTATACTGTTAAGTTGGAAAAAGGAAAACCGACTAACTCAGAATTTATGGCAATGATTGCCGATAAATTAAGATTGGAAATGCGGGCATAAGTTACTACTTTTAGAACAAAGCTCTACAAACTAGATTACTAGTATGTAGGGCTTTTTCGTGGTGAAAGAGGCAATTTTTATACATAAGGTGAAGGTGATTGGGTAAGAATTATAGAAGTATATAATGTCCATTAGGATTTATAAATATTATTTTAATATAAATGTTCTTAAAAGTAATATATGTATACGTATTCCTAAATATACCGATAAATTGGGGGTAATCTTATGAGTCATTTAGCGGAAAAATTTATAGACACAAAAGTAGTTTTTGAGGGTAAATTGCTCAAGGTATTTTCTGATAAAGTAGAGTTACCAAATGGTACTGAAGCATCACGAGAATTTATTAAACATCCTGGGGCAGTAGCAGTTGTTCCAATTACACCAGAGGGGAAAATTGTATTAGTAAGACAGTTTCGTTATCCTGTAGGTAAGGTCATGCTAGAAATACCAGCCGGTAAACTAGATTATGGTGAACATCCTGATGCGTGTGCGTTAAGAGAATTAGAAGAAGAAACTGGCTTTATCGCAAAAAATATAAAAAAGCTGACTTCTATTTATACTACTCCTGGGTTTACTGATGAAATAATACATCTTTATATTGCTGATCAATTATCAGTATCTAAGCAACGGCTAGACGAAGATGAATTTTTAGATGTTGAATTGTATACAAAAGAAGAAATAAAAACTATGATTGCCGATGGTAAAATTAATGATGCTAAAAGTATGCTTGCTTTATTGTTAGCAGAAATATAAGCAAGTTATTTTTTAAATGAATAAGTTAACACAATAAAGTAAGTGGACAAATAAGGTATAAACTCAGCTTGCATGACATATATCATAACAGAAGAAACAGGGAGGATGGTCGCATGCTGGGGTATCTTCGCCAAAATTTTGGAATGTATCTAAAGGCAAACATTGTTGCTTATTTTTTTATGATTCTTATTTTTGTTATTGGTATTGTTGTGGGAGCATTAGCTGTAAAGATATTGCCAGATGAACAAAAAACTGAACTTATTAATTATTTGCGTATTTTTTTTACAGGATTGGCTCAGGGAACTGAAGAAGTTGCCTCCTCTGAAACTATGATTGGTGTCGTAATGTTTAACAACGCTAAAACAGTAGTTTTAATGTGGATACTAGGATTTACTATTGTTGGAATACCTTTTGTATTATTTATTTTATTTACAAGGGGTTTTATAATTGGCTTTACTGTAGGATTTTTAGTAAATGAATATGTCATGAAAGGATTATTATTTGCATTTGCATCCGTACTGCCTCATAATTTATTTGCTGTTCCAGCTATTTTAGTGCTTAGTGTATCAGCAACTACATTTTCTCTTATGTTATTACGCCGTAAGACTTATGGTAAGGTAAATATATGGTATGAAGCAATTCGGTATTCAATTGTATGCATGATAATTTTAGCCCTTATGCTGTTTGCAGCTTTACTAGAAGTATATATTTCACCAGTATTTATGAAACTAGCAGCAAGCTTATTAGCAAAGTAGCAGTGAGCATAAAAGAATACTCGCCTATACTTTTATTTATTAATTTGAGTATTTGAATAATAATTATGAGGACTGTAAATTTTACAGTCCTTATTCTATTTATAGTTGAATAAAGCAGGTAGATAGTGAATAAGCATTATATTAAGTTAAGCTAATTAGGAGGTGGAGTAGAAAAATGGTAATTAATTTCTCAGGAAACAGTCTTATAAAGAAAACAAAACTTATTTTTAAGTTAATTATCTTAGTAATTATAGTATTTTATATTTTGCCGAAATTGTTAAGTTTATTGTGGTATCTGAATCCTCCTGAACTTAAAATACGTGAAGAACATTTATTAGAGAAGCCGCTAAGGGTAATCTTAAATATAATAAATTATAGTTAACAAAAAAAAATGCCATAAAGTATGGATTTTGTTAATATTAAACAGGAAAAGAGAATATTATGTGGAATAAGGAATTAGAAAGATTTTCGTGATTTTATGACTGGAAAAGTAGAAAAAGGGTGGTAAAAATGGAAGGCTATGTTAATGAGTTTATTAACTATCTTGCAGTTGAAAGAGGTTTAGCACAAAATACGCTAGAATCATATGGTCGTGACTTACATCAATTCCAAGTTTATTTACAAAATGGAAATATGGAAATCTTAAAAGACTCTAATCGCACTACCATCCTCAGTTATTTAAATAATCTTCAATCTAAAGGCAGAGCCGTTTCCACAATTTCCCGCAACCTTGCTGCAATAAAATCATTTTATCAATATCTGGTACGTGAACGTTATTTAGAAAAGGATCCCGCTGCTAATCTTGAATCTCCAAAACTTGAAAAAAAGTTACCAAAGGTTCTAAGTATTGGTGAAGTTGAGGAATTATTAAAACAACCTAGTGGATTTTTACCTACAGGTCTTAGGGATAAGGCAATGTTAGAACTTTTATATGCTACAGGCATTCGCGTTTCTGAATTAATATCTTTGAATATATCAGATGTGAATTTAGAGATGGGATATATAAAATGTTATGGTAAAGGTGCCAAGGAACGTATAGTTCCTTTAGGCTCAATAGCTGCCAAGTGTGTACAGGATTACGTTGGTAAAGGACGTTCTAAATTAATACGTACATATGAAGAAGCCGCCCTTTTTGTTAATCATCATGGTAATCGATTGACAAGGCAGGGATTTTGGAAAATTATAAAAAAATATGCGCAGGAAGCTGACATTAGTAAAGCGATTACTCCTCATACACTGCGTCACTCTTTTGCTACACATTTACTAGAAAATGGAGCCGATTTACGTTCTGTACAAGAAATGCTTGGTCATGCAGATATTTCTACTACGCAGATTTATACTCATGTTACTAAAAATCGCTTAAAAGAAGTGTATGATAAAACACATCCCCGAGCATAGTAGTAGCATAAGTAATTAGGCTAGTTTTAAAAGAAAATTAATTGTTATATTTGTTTTGGGCCAATAGGATAGCTAGATTGTGTGTTCATCAAGTTTTTTTCTGTCTTGAAAAAAACAGAATTAAGCTTTTTTCCTATTGACCCGATGGATTTGTAGAAAGGTAATTCCTACTCTTTGAAAATATTATTAGTTAAGGACAGAGCTTTTTTCACAAGAAATTTTGAGGTGAAATAAATGAGACTGTTAGATATTATTACTAAAAAACGTGATGGCTTTGTTCTCACTGATTTGGAAATCAACACTTTAATTCATGCATATACGAATGATAAAATACCTGACTATCAAATGGCAGCGTGGTTAATGTCAGTATATTTTCAAGGAATGACGATTGAAGAGACCGCAACGCTAACTATGGCAATGGCTAAGTCAGGTAATATGATGGATCTAACTGCTGTTCCTGGTATTAAGGTAGATAAGCATAGCACTGGTGGCGTCGCCGACACTACCACGTTAATCTTAGCACCCTTAATAGCGGCAGCTGGGGTACCAATTGCTAAAATGTCGGGAAGAGGATTAGGTTTTACAGGTGGAACACTTGATAAATTAGATGCTATTGCGGGATTCAAGACAACTCTATCACAAAGTGAATTTATTAGTATTTTGCAAAAACATAATATAGCAGTAATTGGCCAGAGTATTGATATTGCACCAGCAGATGGTAAGATCTACGCATTACGAGATGTAACTGCTACGGTTGAAAGCATTCCTTTGATAGCTTCCTCAATAATGAGTAAAAAAATTGCTGCTGGAGCCAACAAAATCCTACTTGATGTAAAGGTCGGTAAGGGCGCCTTTATGAAAAAAATGGAAGATGCAATAAAATTGGCTGAAACTATGGTACACATTGGTCAATTAGTCGGAAGAGAAACTAGAGCTATCGTAAGTAGTATGGATGAGCCACTGGGACAAGCCATTGGTAACAGCCTAGAAGTACAAGAGGCTATAAATATATTAAGTGGACGTGGGGAAGAATCTCTAAGACATGTTAGTTTATTTCTAGGAGCTCATATGCTTCATATGGCTCGTGCTGTACCAAATATTACTGTTGGCTATGAAACCTTGACTAAATTGTTAGATAACAAAATAGCATTAGCTAAATTTAAAGAGTTTATATTAGCCCAAGGTGGTAATACAAACATAATTGATAACCCAAATTTATTGCCACAAGCAAAAATAAAGGCTAAAGTAGTAAGTACAGATAGAGGCTTTGTACATATGGTTGATGCTGCAAAAATTGGCAATTGTGCTATGAGATTAGGGGCCGGGCGAGAGTACAAGGGTCAAGAAATAGACCTAGCAGCTGGAATAATGTTAGAGCAAAGAGTTGGTGACTTTGTTGAAAAAGGGCAGCTTCTCTGTACTATCTATGCCAACGATGAACGCCATCTGAAAGAAGTACAGGCATTACTTTTAGATGCTATTAAAATCGGTAGTGATAAAGTTTCTAAAACCAAGTTAGTTTTAGGAACTGTAGATATACAGGGGTTCCAAGCTATATAAAAATTATATTAAACTAAAAATTGGACTAGCTTAGCTAGTCTTTTTTTATTGTTAAATTTCCAGTGTAATTGGTTTTTATCTTGGAGAAACTAAAAAAAAGAGAAAGGAGTGTTTTGCGTATGTGTCGACTGAAGAAATTTAGAATGATTCTTTTTCTTATCTGTGTTTTAGTTTTAACAAGTGCTTTTAATCAAACGATACAAGCTGCCGACAATAAGAAAGCAATAAATGCAAGCTTTCAAACAACGGCGCAATCCGCTATTCTGATGGATGGTAATGGTACAATTTTATATGAAAAAGAATCACACAAACGTTTACCGCCTGCAAGCGTTACAAAGTCTATGACTTTGTTATTAGCGACTGAGGCGGTAGAACAAGGCAGGGTTAAATTAACCGACACAGTACAAATATCTGAAAATGCTTGGCATCAAGGTGGTTCACAAATATGGTTAGAACCTGGCGAAACAATGACCTTACACGAATTAATGATTGCCATCGCTGTGGTAAGCGCCAATGACGCTGCAGTTGCTGTTATGGAACATATATTCGGAAGCCAGGAAGCTGCTGTAGAGGCTATGAACCAACGTTGTATTAGTCTAGGGCTTAATGATACTCATTTTGCAAATGTAAATGGTCTACCAGCACCTGATCATTATATGAGTGCATATGACACAGCACTCATTGCTAAAGAAGCGGTCAAACATCCCTTATATATGGAACTCTGTGGTATAAAAGAATATTGGTTGCGTGATGGGAAAAACTGGCTAGTAAATACAAATAAATTATTATGGTGGTATAAGGGCGCAGATGGTTTAAAAACGGGCTGGACACAAGAAGCGCAATATTGTTTCGCTGGAACAGCGAAACGTGACGGCTTACGGTTGATATCCGTTGTATTTGGTACACCTGAACCACGTTCTCATTTAAGAGAAAGTATAAAATTATTTGACTGGGGCTTTGCAAACTTTTCTGCAATGTCTATTGTAAATGCCGGAGAAATCATTGAAAGAATAATGATTAATAAAGGGATGGAAAAAGAAGTTCAACTAATTGCTTCTGAAAACTTAACTTTATTATTAGGTAAAGGTGAAAGTAAAAATATACAAAAGAAAGTAGTAGTAAATCCCGCGGTTACAGCTCCTGTTGCGCAAGGTCAAAAATATGGAGAGCTATTAGTATTACGTGATGGAAAAGAGGTAGGTAAGGTAGATTTAGTAGCAGAAAAATCTATAGAAAAGGCAAGTTTACTCAGAACATTGCAAAATATGATTACTAACCTATTCTCTATAAAGTAATAATAGTTAAAGCGGAAAAAATTCCGCTTTTTTTATTTCTGTGCAGGAAAAATTTACCTTTTGAAGAATAATATTAGCAGAGCTAAGTGAGGAGGAAAAAAATATTGAATATAACTACATCACTGAAACGAGGTGTCCTTTTGGTACGAGTCGAAGGCGAATTGGATATGCATGTTGCAGCAGAGTTTAGGCAAAAGGTAGATAACGCATTAGAAACAAGCGGTGTACAAAAAGTTCTATTTAATTTACAAGGTGTTGATTTTATTGATAGTTCTGGCTTAGGAGTTCTTTTAGGACGTTATAAGAAAATTAGTGGCTTGGGCGGTGTTATGTCCGCGACTCAAATTCAACCACAAGTATCTCAAATATTTGAGTTATCAGGTCTATTAAAGATTATTAAACTATATCATTCAGAGAAAGAAGCATTAGAATGTTTATGAGGAGGGCATCATGGCAATAAAAAATCAAATTACAATGAGTATTCAAAGTCTTAGTGAAAATGTTGGTATTGCCAGGGTGAGTGCTGCAGCTTTTGCAGCTCAAATTGATTTTACTTTAAATGAAATTGAGGAAATTAAAGTTGCTGTATCAGAAGCCGTTTCTAATGCTGTTATACATGGATATGAATACCAGAATGGGGAAATAGAAATTAGAATGACTTTGTATAATGATAAATTAGAATATATTATCATTGATCATGGTAAGGGAATTACGGATATTGATTTAGCACGGCAGCCTTCCTATTCGACTGATCCAGAACGTATGGGGTTGGGATTTGCATTTATGGAATCTTTTATGGATGAACTGGCAATCACGTCAGAGGTCAACAAAGGTACAGAAGTGCGAATGGTAAAAAAAACGTTACTAAAAACGGAGCATTAGGTGGTACGCCATGCTTGAAGATAAAGAGATAAAGGCTTTGCTAATTAAAGCACAAAACGGTGATCAGATCGCTAAGGAATATATTTTAGAAAATAATATAAATCTTGTTAGAAGCGTTGTACATCGATTCACAAACCGAGGGTATGAATGGGATGATTTATTTCAGTTAGGGTGTATTGGGCTAGTGAAAGCAATCGAACGTTTTGATACTACATTTAGTGTCAAATTTTCTACATATGCGGTGCCAATGATTATTGGTGAGATACGTCGATTTATGCGTGATGATAATCCTGTTAAAGTTAGTCGGCCTATTAAGGAGCTAGCATATAAGGTGCATCGTACCCAGGAAAGGTTACAAGGTATTTTAGGCCGAGAACCGACAATAGCGGAAATTGCGAAAGATTTAAGCTTAGTACCACAAGAAATAGTAGCGGCACTTGAAGCGAATCAATCGCCTGTATCATTATATGCCAGTGTATTTCATGATAATGGAGATCCAATACTTCTTCTTGATCAGTTAAAGTATTGTGATGGACAAGACAATGCTTATTTTGAAAACCTAGCGCTAAAAGAAATTTTGTTACGTTTACCAGAAAAAGAGCGTGTAGTGATTCAGTTACGTTTTTTTGCTGATAAAACACAAGCAGAGGTAGCTGAAATAATAGGATTATCTCAGGTGCAAATATCGAGAATTGAAAAATATGCTCTTAAATTAATGAGAGAATTTATGCAGACCTCCTAAATAGAGGTCTTATTTTTTTATTTAAAAGGACATAATAATATTAGAGGTGAGAATCGTGTTTCGCAATAAAAAATATATTATTATAGCGCTAGTAGTAACGTTAGGCACAGGTATATTTACATGGTTTTTCTTTGATGGTAATTTGCCACATCGATCACCTATACGGGCAAAGCAAGTTTTCTATCATATAGCAGCAAATAAAGTTCTTATGTAAAATATAATGGTATTTTCTTATAGAAAAAATATGAGCAAGTATAATACCAATAGTTGTGCGCAAACTATAGGGGAACCACATTATTTTATCAAGGAGGTAATAAGCATGGTTGTAAAAGTTATTGAATTAGTTGGAACTTCTAGTCATAACTGGACAGACGCAGTAGACAATGCAGTCATGGAAGCATCTAGATCAATTGATGACATACTGGGTGTTGAAGTAACTAACTTTACGGCTAATATTGACAATGGGCACATAGCAGAATACAAAGCCGATGTAAAAGTAGCTTTTAAAGTAAATCATTAAAAGTTGTTTATCTAAAGAGAGAGTACCTTTGTTGGTACTCTCTCTTTAGATAAACAACTTTTATCTATTTTAACGCATATTTCAGAACACTGTGGTCAAAATAAGAAAAGACTTCTTTTTGTAAAGGTAGAAAAGTTAGTACGATAAATTTTTTTAAAAGGTGAATTGAATGAAAAAAGAGCAGCAGGAAATGCAACAAGAGAAATATCAAGGTAAAGTAGATAACCTTACGCCTAAGCCTCCCTTGTTAAAAAACATTTGCTGGGCTTTTGTAGTTGGGGGAATTATTTGCACTTTGGGGCAGTTAATTACAGATTATTTTGTAGGGTTAGGGTTTGTGAAGAAAGAAGCATCAGCTTATGCTACAGTGGTACTAGTGTTTTTAGGGTCTTTTTTAACTGGGTTAGGGCTTTATGATGATTTAGGTAAACGGGCTGGAGCAGGTTCAATCGTACCTATCACAGGATTTGCTAATTCAATCGTAGCACCTGCTATGGAGTTTAAGCGGGAAGGTTATGTATTTGGAGTGGGTGCTAAAATGTTTGTTATTGCTGGACCAGTATTAGTCTATGGAATGATAACAGCTTTCATTATAGGATTAATTTATTGGCTAAGATTATAGGAGGTGATTAAATGAATAAAAAGAAAGGAAAGCAAAGTATTCTATTTGCAAATCCACCAGTAATAACAAGCGTAGCCAATATTGTTGGCCCTATGGAAGGGGAAGGATTCTTACAACAATATTTTGATACGATTATGCAGGATAATTTACACAGTTTAGCTAGTTGGGAACAATGTGAATCTTATATGATGGAATATGCTATAAAAAAGTCTGTAGAAAAAGAAAATAGTACAACAGATAATATTGATTGTATTTTTGCTGGTGATTTGTTAAATCAGTTAATGAGTACTCATTTCGCTATGAAAAATTTACAGAGACCTTTTTTAGGACTTTATGGAGCTTGTTCCACTATGGTAGAAGGCATGTTGCTTAGCGCGATAATGTTAGATGGTGGTTTTGCTAGTAAGGTTGTAGCTGCAGCTTCTAGTCATCATGATGCTGCAGAACGTCAATATCGATTTCCAAATGAAATGGGTGTGCAACGCCCCCCTAGTGCACAATGGACAGTAACAGGTTCGGGTGCAACCGTTATTTCAACATCGGGATCTGGTCCATGCATTACCGGAGCAACGATTGGTAAGATTGTAGATTTTGGTATTAAAGATCCAAACGCAATGGGACCTGCAATGGCGCCAGCAGCTGTTGATACGTTATGGCAACATTTTCAAGATACAGGAAGGACTCCAAATTATTATGATATGATTTTCACCGGTGATTTAGGGAGTGTAGGAAGAGATTTAGTAATCCAATTGCTACAAGAAAAAGGCCTGGATATAGCAACGAATTACCAAGACTGTGGGTGTATGATTTATCGAGAGGAACAAGATGCTCACGCAGGTGCGAGTGGATGCGCTAGTTCGGCAATCGTCTTTACTGGTCTTATATACCAGAACTTAATGAGTGGTAAATGGGGAAAAATCCTTTTTTTAGGAACTGGAAGTTTACATAGTACAACTTCTTATCAACAAAAAGAGTCAATTCCTTGTATTGCTCACGCAGTAGCAGTAGAAGTATTATAAATTCATGCATAAAAAGGAGGGGGAATATTGCAACTATATATTATGGTTTTTGTCATTGGGGGAGGCTTGTGCGTACTCGGCCAATTGTTAATGGATGCAACACCACTAACACCCGCCCATGTTTTAGTACTATTTGTGGTTTTAGGAGGAATATTAAGTGGCCTAGGCTTATATCAGCCATTGGTTGACATTGCTGGAGCTGGGGCAACTGTGCCGCTGTTAGGTTTTGGCCATGCGTTAGTCACTGGAACGATTGAAGATATAAATAATTATGGTTTTTTGGGAATTTTTAGCGGTGCTCTCAGATCAACAGCCTCAGGTATAATGGCCGCAGTCGTTTTTGGCTTTTTTATGGCAGTATTATTTAACCCTAGGAGTAAAGGCGGATAATGCTAGCAGTCGATATTATTGGCATAGCTGCAACAATCCTTCTGATAGGAATACGTTATCCTCACTATGTTTTAGTAGCTGCATTTATTCACGAGTTAGGTGGCATTCTAATTACTGTGTTTCTACATGGGCAAATTGATACTATTGTAGCAGCTGGGGCTTTTGGGACAATAGAAGTTACTAATCATAATGCAAGTTTTATAGGAATTCTGATTTTATTTAGTGGTTCCTTAGCAAATTATATTGCAAGCTCTCTTACAGGTGGAATTGTCTTTGAATCAACGTCTCGATTACTGAATCCGATAAGTAATCTAAAATCTCCTTTTTCTGTGATAAATTATCGATTGTGTATCGTATCCTGCGTTATTAACCTTTGGAAGATTTTTATGTGAGGTGCAATTGTGCAAAAAAGAGCTTCACGACGTTCAATGAATAGTGGAAGAACAAATGAAGAACAACAGACAAATAAAGTAGAAAAACAGGAAGATTCCATTTCGCAAAAAGACTGTAATACAGATAGTTTAATTGCTGACATGGCTCAAGGATTTATTCAGGCGCAAGCTAATACAGTGAATAATGCCAGCAAATTATCTAATAGGGATGTTATATCACTATTGGAAAAAGTAAATAATCAATTGGAAGAAATAAAAGGATCCACCAAAGAAAAACAAAATGTGGGGGACCAAGCACAGAGTGGTCAATCCTCTAATAAAAAATCCACTCAGCAAGAAGAAGTGGAACAATCAACTAGTAGTAAGGAAAAAACAGATCAGGAATTACTAAAACAGCTAAAAGAGTTAGTAGGTGCAACACTTCAAGAAAAAAGCAAAAAAAACGAAAATAGTATAAATACATCTTCGAAATCACAAAATGATAGTAGTGAAAATTCAAATACAAAAAATCAACAACAAAGTAGTATGCCAGCGCAGATGGCGAGTCAGGTACTAGCACAAGCGCAGTATGAGTTAGCTAATGAACTAGAAAATAGTTTAGAAAAACTTAAACAAGTTATTAAAAAAAGTGAAAAAATTGCTACAAATATTAGTAACCTATTAGGTGAGGAAAACCAAAAAAAATCTTGAGGTGAAGATATTGTCAAAAAAAATAAGAGTGATATTAGTGACAGATGGTGATAGAGTTGCGCAACACGTTGTAGAGGAAATGGCTACATCGCTGGGTCTTCGTTGTATTTCGGCTTCAGCTGGAAATCCTACCCCAATAAGCGGGCAAGAGATTGTTACTTTATTAAAGCAAGTTCACCATGATCCAGTACTAGTTATGTTTGATGATAAGGGTAGTCGACATAAGGGTAGTGGAGAGGTTGCTATGGAATATGTAGCTTCTCATCCTGATATTGAGGTTTTAGGAGCTGTTGCAGTGGCATCAAATACAACTGGTATAGCTGGAATTGCTACTGATGAATGCATTACCAGTGGAGGTGACATCGTAAATAATCGTTCTGTCGATAAAAATGGCGCTATAAAAGGTGGACATCATAATAAGTCTATTATTACGGGAGATACGGTAGATGTACTAAATGATGTGGACATACCTTTTATTGTAGGGATAGGAGACATTGGCAAAATGGATAGAGCAGATGATATAAGCCGAGGTGCACCTATTACTCGTAAAGCAATTGAAGAGATTTTAAAACGGAGTGGCATTGAATATGGAAGAACAAGAGAGAATTAATAAAGATTTAGATCATAATATTAATTACTTAAAGGACTTACTAGGCGTTGGAGAAACCTTTGATATCGTTTTTCGTGAATATAAAGTAGGACGCAAACGAGCAGCATCTTTTTCAATCAATGGTATGACAAATGACGTGCTGCTTACCAATGTTTTCCAGGACATGCTTACACTACATCCGGACGAGTTATCATTAAATACATTGCAAAAGTTATTTTACACTCGAGCAACGCATTCTCAAGTTAAGTTAATGGATAATATGAAGGATGCGGTAACAAGTCTATTATCTGGTGAATTATTATTTCTAGTAGATGGAGAGACAGAGCTTATAATCTTTGATGCTAGAGCATATCCTGCAAGGATGCCAAGTGAATCCACTATTGAAAAAGTAACTAGAGGGTCGCGAGATTCGTTTGTGGAAACATTACCCTTTAATACTGCATTAATTAGACGGCGTTTGCGTGATCCGAACTTACGATTCGAAATTGTAAAAGTAGGTGTACGCTCAAGAGGCGATATTGCAGTGTGCTATATCAAGGATATTACGGACCCTAAACTTATTGACATTGTAAAACAGCGATTAAATAATATCAATATAGATGGTATACCTATGGCGGAAAAGGCAATAGAAGAATATATTGTTGGCGGTAGTAAGTGGAACCCATTGCCAAAAGTAAGATATACGGAGCGTCCCGATGTAGCAGTTGTTCATTTGTTAGAAGGGCATGCCTGCATAATTTCTGATACCTCACCGAATATAATGATACTTCCTACTACCTTTTGGCATCATGTGCAGCATGTAGAAGAGTTTCATCAACACGTGATGATTGGTTCTTATCTTCGCCTAGTAAGACTCTTTGGTATAGTATTATCGTTGTTTTTACCTCCTTTATGGTTAGCATTAGTTTTGCAACAGCATTTATTGCCAGAAGCGCTAGCGTTTCTTGGCCCGCGGGATCCGGGCATTATTCCAATTGGCTTTCAATTTCTTTTAGCTGAAGTTGGTGTAGAATTAGTACGTATGGCGACTGTTCACGTACCAACTGCACAAGCTACTTCTCTTGGTTTTATTGGTGCCTTCATGTTAGGTGATTTTGCTACCAAAGTTGGCCTCTTTGGTAATGAAATCATTTTTTATACTGCTGTGGCTGCCGTTGGAGCTTTTGCTACACCTAGTATAGAATTTGCTATGGCTATTAGATTTTTTCGTGCGGTTTTATTATTGTTAGTTCTATTCTTTAAGTTACCAGGTTTAATAATTGGGTTAATTGGTATATTTATAGTAATGGCCACTACTAAGTCATTTGGAATTCCTTATTTATGGCCATTCTTACCTTTTAACTTAAATGGAATGAAAGATGTCTTACTACGATTACCTTTACCAAGCAAAGTTTTACGTCCAGCCATATTAAAACCTCTAGATTCTGATCGATTAAATAATGATAATAAAGAAGATGAAGAAAAAGATAAAGACAAATAATGAATCCTCGCTTAAGCGAGGATTCATTATTTTCCCTTATAGTATTCTCTTATTTTCGCCATGCTTTCGTTTATATTTGCTATGTGTTCTTCGGCGGATCCCTTATTCTCTGCTTCAACGGCGTCTTTTAGTTGCTTTATCGAGGAATGAGTTTTGGTTGTTTCAGAGAGGATTCCTATCTTTTCCATACTAGGCTTGGCTTGCCCCCAGGTGCCCTCTAGTTCTTTCATTTTTGCCTGGGCCTTTTTCCAAGCCATATCGTGGATATAGAAACTAACATTTCTAATCGTGTTACCAACAGCAACAATATCTGAAAGGGGTGAAAGCTTATATGATTTGCCTATATCACTAATGTTAGCCATGAATTTATTAAGACTTTCATAAGAATCAGCATTTTTATGTCCACTAATATCAGTTACTAATTTTTCTAGAGCACCGTCAGCCTCTTTAACTCCTTTTTTGTCACCAATTTGATTCTTTATCTGAGGCCATAATGTTTGTAATGTACTTAGTCCACTTTCAGCTTGCGCCCAGTTACCATTTACAACGCCTTCAAAGATAACTCCAGCAGTGGCTTCTAAATCATATAATTCTTCTGGTGGAGCTGCAAATCGCTGGGTTAAAGGTGGATTTGGTTTAGTCTCTACCGGTTTTCCGGCAGGTCCTATTTCTGGCTTCTTTGCTGGGCTAAACATACTGCAACCACTTAGCAGTAATGATATACTAATTATTGCTGCCAGTTTTTTATAGGATGATCTTAGTCGTGACAATGCAGTTACCCCTCCTTTTGACTATAGCATTTGCGTGTAGTATACTATTTATTCTTAATTTTTAGTAAAATAGAATGGATAAATCCATAATATCTCTTTCATCTAACCAATATTCTCACAAAATATTTTAAATAGGGTTATTTTTTTGCTTTAGCTAAATTTTTCTAGTATAATTAGGTTACAATTTGCTTTTTATGAGAAAGTAGTATAGCTTGAGGGGGAACAAGAGTGTTTGGTTTCGATGAAAATATGATATTTAGAATTCCAGCTCTACTTATTGCTTTGACTATTCATGAGTATGCTCATGCTAGAGTGGCGGTATGGCTAGGAGATAATACTCCGCGAATGATGGGACGGTTAACATTAAATCCTATTGCCCATCTTGATCCCTTCGGACTGATTATGTTATGGCTATTCAAATTTGGTTGGGCCAAGCCAGTACCAATTAATCCTAACAATTTTGCAGATTGGCGAAAAGGAAACATATTAGTTTCTCTTGCAGGACCTATCTCAAATGTAATTGTGGCATTTGTGGCTGCCATTACTTATGGTGCACTATATAAGTTGCATCTCCTTTCAAGTGGAATAGCTATGATTATAAGTTTTACTTATAGCTATAATTTAATTTTTGCAGTTTTTAATATGATTCCCTTACCACCACTTGATGGATCAAAAGTTTTAATGAATCTATTGCCAGGGCGGCAAGCTTATTTTTTTGAGAGAATTGAGCCTTATGCTCCATTTATTTTAATGGCACTAGTCCTTTTTAATATGATTAACGTTTTTATTGGACCATTTTATAGTGCTTTAGATTTTATTATTAATCAATTAGTAGGAAAAATTCTTTAACAGGGGGAACTTTGAAATGAATAAAGGACGTATTTTTAGTGGCATGCAGCCATCAGGTAAATTTCATTTGGGAAATTATATGGGTGCATTAGAAAATTGGGTAAAATTACAACATGAATATGAGTGTTTTTTTAGTATAGTTGATTGGCATGCCTTAACCTCCTCCTTCGAGGACACGAGTAAGATTCCAGAACGTATTCACGAAATGGCTTTGGATTGGCTAAGTGCTGGTCTTGATCCAGAGCGTAATGTTATTTTTGTACAATCACATGTGAAAGAACATGCAGAACTACATCTATTATTATCCATGATGACTCCATTATCTTGGCTAGAACGGGTACCTACTTATAAAGATAAATTACAGCAATTGGGTGTACAAGGAAAGGATATAAATACCTACGGCTTTCTAGGATACCCGGAGTTAATGACTGCAGATATCATTTTATATAAAGCAAATATAGTTCCTGTAGGGGAAGATCAAATTCCACATTTAGAGTTGTCACGCGAAATAGCACGGCGATTTAATAATTTATACAAACCTGTTTTTCCCGAACCTCAAGCTAGTTTAAGTCAGGCTGCTGTTTTACCAGGTATTGACGGGAGAAAGATGAGTAAATCTTATGGGAATGAAATTCCTTTTGCGGCTAGTCCTGATGAACTTAGGGCTAGGGTTCGTCTAATGGTAACGGATCCTCAGCGGGTCAAAAGAACAGATCTAGGGAATCCTGATGTATGTACAGTTTACACATTTCATAAGATTTTCAACAAAGAACAGTCTGCTGAAATTGCTCAATCTTGCCGGCAAGCAACATTAGGGTGTGTAGACTGTAAAAAATGTTTAGCAGAGAAGATGGTTACTAATTTGGCCGATATGCATGTACGCCGTCAAGAGTTAGAAGCTAATCCAGGGCGGGTTAAAGAAATTTTAGTTTATGGTGGCGAAAGGGCAAGAAAAGTTGCTGCAAAAACAATGGAAGAAGTTCGCCAAGTCATGAACCTTGCTTAAGTATGTCGGAATATAATATTAAATTAGAAGTTTTTGAAGGCCCAATGGACCTATTAATGCATTTAATTGAAAAAAATCAAATTGACATTTATGATATACCCATTGCAATAGTAACGGAGCAATACTTAGGATATCTTAAATCCTTAGAGATGTTTAATATTGATGTTGCTAGTGAGTTTTTACTCATGGCAGCAACTTTATTACAAATAAAATCGCGTATGTTATTACCACGAAAACCACAGACCATTGAAATAGATGAGGAGGAAGACCCACGTCAAGAACTTGTTGATCGGTTATTGGAATATCGCAAATTTAAGGAAATGTCTGCGGTGATGGAAAACATGTTACGGCAGCGAGAACATTTCTTCACCCGTTTACCAGAAGAGTTCCCAGTGAAGATCCCATTACCTGAAGGGTTGAATATTAATGATTTGGTAGTAGCATTTGCTGCGGTATGGGAAAGTAGTATTGATGATTATGAACTTGTTTCTCGTGAGGAATTTAGTGTGCAGGATAAGATGTATGATATTATCCACTTATTATATAAATACAAGGGAAAGTTAGAATTTAGTCAGACTCTAATTCGTAAGGGAACTAAATCCGAGGTAATTGCATCCTTCTTAGCATTACTAGAATTAGTGAAATTACAAAGGGTGATCATTGCTCAGCAAGAACGCTTTGGAGCCATCAATATTACATTGAAAGAGTGAGAATTAAATGTTTTACTTACAATATAAAAAGCATGTAGAAGCTCTACTTTTTGTTAGTGGCGATCCAATCTCTACACATAAAATGGCACAAATTCTTGAAATCCCCGAGGAACATATTAATTTATTGGTTGAACAGCTAATACAAGATATGGCTGAAGATAGCCGTGGATTGACGATTGTTAAAGTTGCTGCTGGTTACCAGCTTTGCACTAAACCTGAATTATCTTCTATATTAGAAAGGTTAGGGCAAGTTCAAGATAATAAGTTATCCGCTGCTGCTATGGAAACCTTATCAATTATCGCTTTTAAACAGCCAATTACAAAGCTAGAAATTGAAAGTATCCGTGGTGTGAAGATTGATAGAGTGTTAGCTACATTAAATGAGCGGCAAATGATAAAAGAAATTGGACGCAAAGAAGCTATTGGAAGACCCATTTTATATGGAACAACCGAGACGTTTTTAAAATGTTTTGGTTTAAATGGCCTACAAGATTTACCTCCTTTAATCGAACTTCTACCGTAAAACAGCCCCTAGGGGCTGTTTTTTTTGTATATGTATCTATTATTGGGTTAACACTAAGAAGACGTAAAGAATAATAGTAAGGGAGCAACAAGTGTGGAACTTTGGTTAATGTTACTAATCGCTATTATAATAATTAGTTTGTTACTTCTTTTTAGTAAGATATATATAGATATTAAATATAAGCGTAATGGCAAGAATGATTATATTAAGGTAGATGTTTCTATGTTAAAAAGATTGTTAGTCTATCAGATGGAAGTTCCAATTGTAGAAGTAGACGATAATAAGAGCCCCTTTTTAATTCAATCAGTATTAAAAACTGCTAACGCTAGCGATGAAGTATATAAAAAAAAAGAAAAACGCCTTATTGATAAGATGGCAAAATTATATAGTAAGCGACCGATTAAATTAAGGCATGCTATTCACCAAATTAATTATTTCACTCATTTGTATTCCAAGGCTATTGATAAGATCTTTAGGTTAATAGTATGTGAAAAATTTTACTGGAAAACTTCCTATGGTGCAGAGGATGCTGCCCTAACAGGCATTATGGCAGGATTATTATGGACAGGGCAAACATTTTTGATCACTCAATTCAAAAGACGTATTTCGTTGCTTGGTAAACCGGTTATTATGTTACATCCTATATTTGGATCTAAACAGTGTGAGGTAGATTTTCAATGTATATTCAGCATAAGACTTGGTAATGTTATAAAAGCAATTAGGAGTATATATGCTATTAAAAATGAAAAGGAGAAATAAAAGTGTCTGAACATCCAATTCAAGGGCTAATGAAAACGGCTATGGAAAGTATTAAAGATATGGTAGATGTAAATACAATTGTTGGTGATGCTGTTGAAACTCCGGACGGAACTATCATTATACCAATTTCTCGAGTATCCTTTGGCTTTGCGGCTGGAGGAGGCAACTGCGAACCCGAAAACCTAGAGGAATCTAAAGCCGCTATTTCATTTGGTGGTGGTAGTGGTGCAGGAGTAAGCGTAAAGCCAGTAGGATTTTTAGTCTGCTCAGCAGTACATGGCGTTCGCTTTATGCCGGTAGAAGGGAATATTATTTATGATAGATTAATAGATTTGGTACCTAAGGTATTGAATAAGATTCAAGAAATGCTAGAAAATACGAAGAATGATACTATGGATGATATGGATGAATTAGCGGAAACTGCTGAAACACAGGGTAAATAATTGCTTACCTCAAATCAGGCTTATTTTAGTAAAGGAAGTAGTACGTATACTACTAAGTAAAAAACCGCACATTATAGTGCGGTTTTTTACTTAGTAGGTAATATCTTATTGTAATTGATCTAATTTCTCTTTAATTTGGGTTGCATGTAACGCTTCTGCTTCTGCAAAGTGACTGTACATTTTAGAAACATCTGCATTTTTAATCTGTTTAGCAAATGTTTGGTAATCGCGCACTAACTCTTGTTTGCGCGTTAACGTATTGCGTAAAGCAGTTGTCATATCTAGTGATTCCATAAATTCACCCCCTTTACTTTATCGAGAATGCACTAAATTAAAACAGAGAATTAATTGTTTTAGTTAATGCGAACTATATAGTATTATTTCCTACTACTATCGTAAAAATGTATCTTTGTTTTGACGATTAGACAGAACATCGTTATAATATAAAAAGAGTTGTTTTAAACCATCATTCAAGAAAGGGAAAAATTCATGATTAAACAAAAGAAAGTAATCGCATCCGTTGTTGTTTCTATGTTTGTATCAATTATCACAACAACTGTTGGCTTTGCTTCTACCAATTCTCCTAATGTAACAGCGAAGGCAGCTATTGTTATGGATGCAGCTACAGGCAAGGTTTTGTACAGTAAAAATGCTGAGGAACGTAAATATCCTGCTAGTACTACAAAAATGATGAGTTTAATTGTTGCTCTTGAACATGGTAATCTTGATGATCTAGTCACTACAAGTGCCAATGCTGCGAGTACTGAGGGATCATCACTCTGGTTAACGCAAGGAGAAAGTCTAAAAATGATTGACCTGTTGTATGGCATTATGCTTATATCAGGGAATGATGCCACTGTGGCTGTCGCAGAACATATTTCAGGATCTGTAGAAAACTTTGCTAAATTAATGACAGAGAAAGCACATGCGATTGGAGCAAAGGACACCCATTTTGCTAATTCTAGTGGTTTACCTGATCCAAATCATTATAGTACTGCGCATGATTTAGCACGAATTGCAGCATATGGTTATAAAAATCCCTTGTTTACCCAAATTGTAAGTACTGAGCATAAAGTGATTCCTTGGCCAGGTAAAGGATTTGATCGTGATTTATACAATGAAAATAAAATGCTTTGGTTTTATGAAGGGGGCAACGGTGTAAAAACAGGTTATACGGATGTTGCTGGGCGTTGTTTGGTCTCAGGTGCTAAGCGTAATAATGTACAACTAGTTGCAGTAGTTTTGGATAGTGAAACCATGTGGGACGATTCAAAAGCCTTGTTAGATTTTGCATTTGCTCAGATAAAATCAGAAAAAATGTTTGAGCAGGGCGATATATTAAATTCAATAAAAGTATTAAATGGCAAGTCGGAAGTAGTGAGATTGATAGCTGATACTAGTATCTCTGTTCCTGTCACAGAATCAGATAGAGATGCATTTCATACAATCGTTGATGCGCCCAGTAAAATGGAAGCTCCAATAGTAAAAGGACAAAAACTTGGTACCGCTAGAGTGCTTTATAATAATACCGAAATTGCTACTATTGATCTAGTTGCAGAAGAAAGTGTCGAACGTAAATCTTTCTTTGGCACGCTATTTACATCTGCTTGGAGTATCTTTACATTTTTCATTAAGAATTTTGCCTAAAGTGAGATAATATCTCACTTTTTTATTTTAATTAAATTGTTCTAGTGATAACAGGTGCATCATACCTTCATAAGGGGTGATGTATATGATTAATTTAATCTGGCTATTATTGCTGGTGGCAGGTATACTATATGCCGGTTGGCAGGGTAGAATAGAAGTGGTAACACAAGGTGCAATTAGTGCGGCGGAAGGAGCAGTAGGATTATCTTTTAAGTTAATTGGGATTATGTGCTTATGGCTAGGCATTATGAAAATTGCTGAATTAGCAGGTATTGTAAACTTTATTTCACGACTATTAGGCCCGGTCATTCGTTTTCTATTTCCTAGTGTACCTAAGAATCATCCAGCTATGGGAGCAATTATTATGACTCTTAGTGCAAATATGCTGGGCCTTGGTAATGCAGTTACGCCACTAGGTATAAAAGCAATGCAAGAATTACAACAACTTAATAAAGAAAAAGATACAGCATCACCTGCTATGTGTACACTATTAGCATTATGTACAGCAGGATTTACATTGGTGCCTGCTACCATTATCGCAATTCGATCTGCTGCAGGATCCGTTAATCCTACTGAAATTATTGGTGCAACGTTAATCGTGAGTTTTATGGCCACTATTAGTGTGATCATTGCTGATCGCCTTTGCAGAATTTATTATCAATGTCGTGCGAGGAGGTAGACGGATGTTTATCCTACTCTCCGAGCACTTATCTGTTTGGGTGATACCCATCATTTTATTACTGGTGCCAACAATTGCCTACTTTCGCCATGTAAAGGTATATGAAGCTTTTGTAGAAGGCGCATCAGAAGGATTTTACACGGCAATTCGAATTATGCCATTTTTGGTAGCCATGATGGTTGCAATAAATATTTTTAGGTTATCAGGTGCAATGGATTTAGTAGTAGAGGCTATAAATCCGGTTTTAACATTTTGTGGCGTTCCACCGGAGCTAGTACCATTGGCTATCATGCGCCCGCTATCAGGTACGGGAGCATTAGGTTTAACTACTGAAATATTAAATACCTATGGCCCCGATTCTATGCTTGGTCGAATTGCTTCTACTGTCTTAGGAAGTACAGATACAACTTTTTATATATTAACGGTATATTTTGGTGCGATTGGTATAAGTAATCCACGTTATTCAGTTCTGGTTGGTTTACTGGGTGATCTAATTGGTTTTTGGGGTTCTATCTATATATGCCAGCATTTATTTTAGTGCTTATAGATGTTACCGATCTTATGTTATTGCTTATAGAAGAAGGATAAAGTGGGTATGAAAAAAGGATGATTATGTAATCATCCTTTTTTATTTGCTATTTAAGTGTCACTTATCGTTGAAGAGAATAGACTGTAGTGTGATAGCAGAATGTATGGGGGGATGTTTATGGTAAAGGTTGTAGTAATTGGAGGAGGATGGGCAGGATGCGCTGCAGCATTGTCGGCAGCTAAAACTGGAGCCCAAGTGCTTTTATTGGAGCGTACTGATTTGCTATTGGGCACTGGTCTAGTAGGAGGTATATTCCGTAATAATGGAAGATATACAGCCGCAGAAGAAGCCATTGCCATGGGGGGCGGAGATGTATTTGTTGCTATGGATGCTAACGCTAAACATAAAGGTTTCTCATTCCCAGGTCATAAACATGCTTCTACATATGACGTAACAACAATGGAACCGTTGGTAAAAAAAATATTACAAAACTATGGTATCGAAATTAGAACTTATACTCGAGTAGTAGATGTAGTAAAACTTGGCAAGAAGATTCAGGCCTTAGTTGTAAATGACGGAGCCGAAATAGACGGTGATGTATTTATTGATGCAACTGGCACGGCAGGATCTATGGGGAATTGTCTTAAATATGGTAACGGGTGCGCCATGTGTGTATTGCGTTGTCCCGCATTTGGCCCACGAGTAAGTGTTACAGCAAAAGCAGAAGTAAAAGAAATAATGGGAAGAAAAGCGGATGGAACCTTTGGCGCAATGAGTGGGTCTTGTAAGCTAGGTAAAGATTCGATTAGTAAGGAGATCAGAGCTCAATTAGATATGGAAGGCGTCGTAGTATTACCACTACCAGAAAAGCTGCAAAAGAGCAGTTCGTTAGGTAAAAAAGCATGCACTCAATATGCCTTACCCGAATATGCATCTAACCTAGTGTTGCTAGATACTGGCCATGTAAAACTAATGACATCCTTTTTTTCCATAGAAGATTTACGAAAGGTTCCTGGTTTAGAACAAGCTCGTTATGAAGATCCTTATGCAGGGAGTGTTGGTAACTCGGTAAGGTATTTGGGAATGGCACCTTGCTCTAGTTCTTTAAAGGTTGAAGGTGTGGAAAATCTATTTTGCTGTGGGGAAAAATCGGCAATTCTTGTAGGTCATACGGAAGCTATCGTCACTGGTTTACTAGCAGGTAATAATGCTGTAGCATAGTACACAAAAAGCGATGCATCTCAAAACTTAATAATTATATTATTTGCCTTATCTATCGTAATACTATGGACAAAGCTCAATAATATTTGCCGTCTTTCTTCTTTGGTTGCACCCTCCCAAATCATATCAAAGTTATTTAATATATTAAATATCTCTTTTGCTGTAGCAACTTGGCTAATATTTACTTTCATGATTTTGTCGTATTCAAATATTTTACCTTCGAGATAAACACGATGTTCATGCAAGTCCTTAATTCGATTAACTAGGTCATCTGCTGAAATAATATCTTTTTCAAAGGCATCATACCATTTATCTAATTTTTTCTTAATGCCATCTAATTCTTTTACTGCCTGCGTTTGGGATTTTGTAATATGTTCATTTGCAGTATCTTTTAGAAGTTTATCCATAGTATTTTTTAAAATTATTGGATCCTGTTTATACTCATGTAAAGATTTAATTACAGCCATTTCGATCTCAGAAGCACGCTTATGTCCACATTTGCAATTCACATCACGAATCATAGATTTTGAAGATCTATCTTGTGAATAACAAGTATAATAGTCAACTTTCTCAACTGGATTCCTAGGATTCTTCCATACTTTTTTCATTCGCATCCTAGCACCACACTCACCACAATATATGATTCCTGTTAAAAGACCTGACTCGGCTTTTGAGGTGTAGCTACTTCTTATTGCTTTAATTTTTTGTGCAGCATAAAATTCTTCCTCTTGGATGATGGCAGGGTGCTCCCCTTTATTCATATTTCCTTTATGTTCCACAAATCCTGCGTAGAATGCATTTTTAAGGATAGCCCTTATAGTACCTCTTGACCACTGGCTAGAGGTGCTTGGTGTTGGAGTATGACGTTCATTAAGAGCATCAGCAATATGTTGATACCCCTTGCCACTATTAAGATATTCTGAAAAGATAAAGCGAACTGTTTCAGCCTCCATTTCATTGATTTCTAATTTTCGAGTGTCGCGATTAAATTTATACCCTAACGCAATAGGACCTCCCATAAAACGACCTTGCTTGGCAGCTTCCTTTTTCCCCTCGCGTACACGCTCTACTATTGTTTCTCTTTCCAATTGAGCAAAAACGGCCATCATACCAATAGCAGCTTTACCAAATGGGGTAGTAGTATCAAAGGGTTCAGATACAGATTTAAATCCAACAAAGGAAGGTTCAAAAACGTCTTCAAGTAGATACAAAACATCTTTTTGCCGACGCGATAGACGGTCAAGCTTGATAACTATAACGGCTCCGATTTTTTGTTCTTTTACATCCGCTATCAATCGTTGCATTGCGGGCCTATTAAGATTCTTTCCGCTGTACCCATCATCAATATATAAGTCATATAAATTCCAGCCCTGTGATTGGCAGTAAGCGATGATACGCGATTTCTGTGATGGAAGTGAGACTCCATGTTCTGCTTGTTCATCGGTACTGACACGCAGATATCCAGCTGCTGAGATTATCATAATATCCTCCTATATATATATATATGTTGGATAGAGAGTATTTTTGTTTAATAGTAGTGAGCTTTAATAGACCTAGTTTTCATTCCTGTAGTTACCTATAAGGTACGTAATTAAATATATTCTTCACATCATTCATTAATTAAAAAAACTTCTAAGTTTAATAGATTTGATTCTAATTTCGCAAGAAGTAATATTTTATTTACAGATGATACGCACGTTTAAGGTTAATGAGAAGCATATCACTTAACAGCGAAAAATACTTTTGTGCATCAATTATAAATTCTAATCTATCTCTAGGATGTAATTGTTATAATTTTCACAGAAACAGTTATCTTTGTTTTTTACTGACATATATATATGGATATAAGGAAATTTTTTTAAAGTGAGGAATGTATATGTGGGAAAAACAAGTTGATTTGGAACGAATTGTGGAAATTCGGACTAAGACTATAGTGTATTTTGGTGTGGGTGCGATTACTAAGATAACCGATATTGCGATCATTTTAGCTAAACAAGGAATTAGTAAGGTTCTTGTAGTTACTGGTAAGGGGTCACATATCAAGTCTGGTGCTTGGGGACATGTGGAACAGGCCTTTGCTGTTGCTGGTATAGCACCAGTATTATACAGTAAAATAACTCCCAATCCGACGGTTGATCAAGTCGATGAAGCAACACAGTTAGCAATGGAGTTTGGAGCACAAGCTGTTATTGCTATTGGTGGTGGCAGCCCAATTGATGCAGGTAAGAGTGTGGCGGTTTTATTAGCTAACCAAGGTAAAACAGCACGTGAACTGTACGAATTTGCTTTTGTACCTGAAAAAGCAGTTCCGATTATCACCATCAATTTAACCCACGGAACAGGGACTGAGGCAGATCGTTTTGCAGTTGTAAGTATACCTGAGAAGGAATATAAGCCGGCTATAGCCTATGACTGCTTATATCCCATGTACTCTATCGATGATCCAGCCCTCATGACTACTTTACCTGCTGATCAGACAGCCTATGTATCAATTGATGCTATCAATCATGTTGTCGAGGCGGCTACCACTAAATTGGGCAACCCTTTTGCCATAAGCTTAGCTCGAGAAACAATTCGTTTAGTTGCCCATTACCTTCCATTAGCTCAACATAATCCGAAGGATCTGGAAGCACGCTATTATTTATTGTATGCTTCAATGATCGCTGGTGTTGCCTTCGATAATGGACTTTTACATTTTACGCATGCTATGGAACATCCTCTTAGTGGCATGAAACCAGATTTGGCCCATGGTTCAGGACTAGGCATTTTATTGCCAGCAGTAGTGAAACACATTTATCCAGCCAAGGGAACTATTTTAGCAGATATCCTAGCACCCTTAATACCTGGAATCAAAGGTACTCCAGAAGAAGCATATACTGCTTACAGTGGATTGAAACAGTGGCTTAAGGCACTCGGTATAAAAGAGAACTTACGTGAGGAAGGGTTTGTTGATGGTGATGTGGCCCGTCTTACAGATTTAGCTTTTGAAACTCCTAGTTTGGGGCTACTACTCAGTATGGCACCAATTGAGGCCAGCCGGGAGACAGTTGCTGCTATATATGCGGATTCTCTATAAAATAATGCTTACAAGGATTCCTGGGCGGAATCCTTGTAAGCATTTTGTATGTTCACGAGAAATATTACGACGATAAGATATCTTCAGCATAGAAAATTCAGATGTATTAGTTATTATACAGATTATGTGACTTATATTGAAAGTGAGCCAATATTTGGTGTCATTACTAGACGACACACAGAATACATTTATTATATAAAAGAAAAGAGAGTAGCGAGCTTTCTTTTATATAATGCCCAACGTTACCGATACTCTATTGAGAATCAGTTAGTTATCTATCCTAAAGTAAAATGCATGTTGCATCTTATTTAGGGATTTCTCCTGAAACATTAAGCCGACTTAAAAAAATGGCAAAAAGCACTTTTTATCATCATATCTATTAATAAGTAAAATCCTACAAGGATTTAAATGCGAATTTTAACAGGGATAATCATCGATAAAATACGATTGACATAAATTAGCCATTTTGTTAGAATATTCTTAATAGTAAAATAATGCATATAGAATGATGGTTATAGGGAGAGATCGCTGAATGCGGCGCCGAAGGAGCAAGAACTTTGTCAAACTCTCAGGCAAAAAGGACCGTAACCGGACTATACTCTGGAGAGTACGCCTTGTAAAGGCGTCACCGATGGGGAGCCTATTTAGGCAAAACTCTCAGGTACAACAGACAGAGACAAAGGGGGATTCGTCCGCCTTTGTCTCTGTCTTTATTTTTAAGAAAACAAGTAGAAAGGGGAGATGGATTATGGCAGCATCAAAAAAGACGCCTCTATATGAGACTCATTTAGAGTACGGTGGAAAGATTGTTGAATTTGGAGGTTGGTTACTGCCAGTACAGTATACCGGGATTTTGGAGGAACATCGAGCAGTTAGAGAAAAGGCTGGCTTATTCGATGTTTCACATATGGGGGAGGTACTTGTTAAGGGGCCTGATGCCTTTGCATTTGTACAAAAATTAGTAACGAATGATGTATCTCGCCTTGCTAATCATAAAATACAGTATACGCCCATGTGCTATCAGGATGGTGGTACTGTTGATGATTTGCTTATTTATAAACAGGGTGAAGAAGAATATTTATTAGTTATTAATGCTGCTAATATTGAGAAAGATTGGCAGTGGATGCAGGAAAATAAGGGCGGCTTTCATACAGAATTAATCAATTTATCCGATCACACAGCGCAGCTAGCCTTGCAGGGTCCCCTAGCTCAGGCTATTCTTAGCCAATTGACAGATATAGCTTTAGAAAATCTAGAGTATTATTGGTTTTTACCAAAAGTAATGTTGGCGGGCAAGGAGACGCTAGTATCTAGAACTGGTTATACTGGCGAAGATGGATTTGAAATTTACTGTCGCCCAGAGGATGCAGCATCATTATGGAATTCTATAATGACTGCAGGTAAATCTTATGGGCTGTTACCTGCAGGCCTAGGCTGTAGAGATACTCTGCGTTTTGAAGCTTGCCTGCCACTCTATGGGCATGAATTATCCAAGGATATTTCCCCCTTAGAAGCAGGGATTGGTATGTTTGTGAAGCTGGACAAAGGTGACTTTATTGGTTGTGCTTCTTTGGCAGAGCAAAAGAAAAATGGCGTAAGACGTAAAAATGTAGGTTTTGTTATAACTGGACGAGGGATAGCTCGGGCTGAATATCCTGTAATGGCACAAGGACGATGTATTGGGATAGTAACCACAGGAACCTATTCGCCAAGTTTGGATAAGAATATCGGTCTTGCTTTAGTAGAAGCCGAATTTGCTATAGTTGGACAGCAATTTGATATAGAGATTCGTGGTAAAAAAGTAGCTGCTCAAGTAATTCCTAAACCATTTTATAATAGAAAGGGGAAATAAAAATGAAAACTCCAGTAGAATTAAAGTATTCACGCGACCATGAATGGGTGAAAATTGAGGGAACTCGTGCAAGGGTGGGTATTACCGATTATGCTCAGTCTCAGCTTGGTGATGTAGTGTTTGTTGAGGTGCCTACAGTGGATAGCAAGATAGCTGTAGGGGCGGGTTTTTCAGTGGTAGAATCAGTGAAAGCAGTATCTGATATTTATGCACCTGTTGGTGGTGTGATTGTGGAAGTAAATGAGACGCTTACTGATGCACCAGAAATTATGAATGAAGATCCTTACGGCGAGGGTTGGCTGGTAGTCATCGAAATAGCCGATCCAGCGGACTTTAACCAACTACTTAGTAGTGACGAGTATGAAAAATTAATAGCTGAAGGAGGTCATTAAAATGGGGTGGAGTTATTTACCTCATACTTACGAAGACCGCCGTACCATGCTTGCCGCCATTGGTGTAGAGAAAGTGGAAGATCTTTTTAATGATATTCCCACCCATCTATTATTTAATCGCCCACTACAGTTACCAGCTCCCATGTCGGAGCCAGATTTGATAAACTACCTTCATAAATTAGCTGGGGTAAATGCTAATCTCCAGGAATATACTTGTTTTCTAGGCGCAGGGGCTTATGATCACTACATACCAAGTGTGATTGACCATGTAATAAGACGTTCTGAGTTTTATACAGCTTACACTCAATATCAACCAGAAATCTCTCAAGGATACTTGCAAGCATTATGGGAATACCAAAGTATGATCTGCCAGTTAACAGGGATGGAAGTCTCTAATGCTTCCATGTATGACGGTGGTACCGCCTTAGCCGAGGCAGCAATGATGGCCTGTAACGTCACAAATCGCAGTGAAGTGCTGGTAGTAAACACAGTGCATCCTCATTATCGCACTGTACTCACTACGTACGGAATGGATTGGGGATATAAACCAACAGAGTTTGGTTATAAAGATGGTACTGCAAATAGGGAAGAACTCACACAATTAATAAACAAAAATATCGCTGCTGTTATCATTCAATCACCTAATTTTTTCGGGTGTATTGAAGATATAAAAAAAGTTGCTGATCTTATTCATGCAGAAGGAGCATTGCTTATCGTGGCTGTCGATCCTATTTCCTTAGGTATTTTAGAAGCACCTGGTGAACTTGGTGCAGATATCGTAGTTGGCGAAGGCCAGTCTATGGGATTGGCGACTGCTTTTGGTGGTCCTTGTCTGGGTTTTTTTGCTGCTAAAGAAAAACTGATGCGCAAGATGCCTGGTCGTATTGTGGGGCAGACCGTGGACCATGATGGTAATCGAGGATTCGTGTTAACCTTACAAGCAAGGGAACAGCATATACGTAGGGAAAAGGCGACTTCAAATATCTGCTCCAATGAAGCTTTGTGCGCCTTAACAGCTGCTGTATATTTGAGCGCTGTTGGTAAAGAGGGCCTGCGTCAGGTAGCCGAATTATCACTGCAAAAATCTCACTACGCATACCGTGAGCTAACAAAATTAGAAGGATTCAACTCTGTATTTGGGGCAAGTTATTTAAAAGAATTTATTATACGTTGTCCAAAATCTATTACCCAAATCAATGAAGAATTACTACATGAAAAAATGATTGGTGGATTGGACCTTGGTATTTATTATCCAGAACTTAAAAACTGTATGTTATTGTGTGTAACAGAAAACAGGACACAGGACGATATTAACCGATTGGTAAAGAAATTGGGGGCGATAGTATGAGAAAAACTAAATCCTTGATTTTTGAAATAGGGAAAGAAGGTCGCTGTGCTGTAGATATGCCTAAATGTGATGTACCACAAGAAGCCATTACATCATTAATACCCCAAGAATTTTTACGAAAAAATCCTGCGGCCCTGCCAGAAGTCAGTCAACTAGATTTAATACGTCATTACACAGAACTGTCTGAACGGAATTTTGGTGTAGATTCAGGTTTTTATCCATTAGGTTCGTGCACCATGAAGTATAACCCAAAAGTGAATGAAGATATCGCCCGTTATCCTGGATTTGCTTTATTGCATCCTTTGCAGCAGCCTGAAACAGTGCAGGGAGCCTTAGAACTGTTATATAACATGGAACAGTATCTTGCTGAGCTTGCAGGAATGGATGCTGTTACCATGCAGCCAGTTGCAGGTGCTCATGGTGAATTGACAGGATTAAAGCTGATTCGGGCCTATCATCGGCGCAATGGGGAAACTCGAAACAAAGTTATCGTGCCTGACTCGGCTCATGGCACCAATCCTGCATCAGCTGCCGTATGTGGGATGGAAATTGTAGAAATAAAGTCAAATGAAGATGGATCGATCAATTTAGATGCACTCCGCACAGCAGTAGGGCCAGATACGGCTGCCCTCATGTTGACTAATCCAAGCACCTTGGGATTGTTCGAAACCAATATTCAAGAAATTGCTAGCATTGTCCATAATGCGGGTGGACTATTATATTATGATGGGGCTAATGCCAATGCCATTATGGGGATTGTTAGGCCTGGAGATATGGGCTTTGATGTTGTCCACTTTAATCTTCATAAGACCTTTGGTACACCACATGGAGGTGGTGGTCCAGGCTCAGGACCTGTAGGTGTAAAGCGTAGCCTTGTTCCATTTTTGCCTACCCCTGTGCTCACTTTTGATGGAAGCAAATATGACCTGGATCATAATCGTCCACTGTCTATTGGCAAGGTACATTCTTTCTATGGTAATTTTGGGATTATTGTTCGTGCCTACGCTTATATCCGTGCTTTAGGTCCAGATGGATTGCGCCAAGCCAGTCAAGATGCTGTAATGAATGCCAATTACTGTTTGACCCAGTTACGGCAGCAGTACCATGCTCCTTTTACTCGTTTTTGTATGCATGAATGTATCTTAACATCCAAGGAACAAACACAATATGGCATTCGAACACTAGATATTGCCAAGCGACTACTGGATTATGGTTATCATCCACCCACCATATATTTCCCTATGATTGTAGAAGAAGCACTTATGATTGAACCAACGGATACAGAAAGCAAGGAAACCTTAGATGGATTTATTGCTGTAATGAGGAAAATTGCGCAGGAGGCCAAAGAAGACCAGTCCCTAATTAAGAGTGCTCCCAGTACTACTGTAGTTGGGCGTTTAGATGAAACTTTGGCCGCTCGCAAACCGGTTGTAAGATGGAAAGAGTAATTTGTTTTACATACCCCCAGAATACCAAATCTATCAGTGTCACAGAAAATCGCTGTGAACAAAATTGCGCTCATTGTGGTGGTCATTATCTGAAACATATGTTGCCAATCTCTGCTATGCAGGAGAGCAACGCTACTAGCTTTTTGATTAGCGGCGGCTGTAAAGCTGACGGGACCGTTCCTATTGGTCAGCATATTTCTGAACTGAGAGCCTTAAAACAAGGAAGGCTTTATAATCTTCATGTGGGATTAATAGATAAGGCTGAAATTGTAGAAATCACTGAGATTGCTGACTGTATCTCTTTTGATTTTGTTGGTGATGATGAGACCATTCGTGAAGTCTTTGGTATAGAACGGACAGTAAGTGATTATATCCATTGTTATAAAGAATTACGTCAAAAAGTTAAGGTGATGCCCCATATTTGCATTGGTCTACATGCTGGTGAGATCAGAGGCGAATATCAAGCAGTAAAGCTTTTACAGGAGCTTGGTATGGATGCATTAACATTTATTATTTTTACACCAACTCGTGGGACTCGTTATGCAAATTGTTTGCCCCCAAAGATGGAGGATGTAGTAAAACTATTAACGTGGGCTCGTCAGGTATGTCCTTCGATACCCATTCACTTAGGTTGTATGCGTCCTGGTGGGCATTATCGTAGTGAAATTGATCAATGGGCGGTTAAAATCGGTATGGATACGATTGTCAATCCTACGCCTAAAGCTGTGGCACTAGCAAAAGAATTAGGCATGTCTATCTTACGGACTGAGGAGTGCTGCGTACTATGAACCTTTGGAAACTTTCTGCAGGTACAGCCTGCCTAATTGGCAAAAAGAAATTTAAAGCGGATGTTCTTCCTACTACTGCTTATATTATGCTCGGGGAAAGGTGCAAAAATAACTGTCAATTTTGTGCCCAGTCACGGGACAGTGAAGCTAGAGTAAATCTGCTTTCCAGGGTGACTTGGCCAGTTTTTCCGAAGGAAGAAGCTGCCGCCGGAATCAGAGATACTTATGAAGCAGGAGCAATAAAGCGAGCTTGTTTGCAAGTGGTATACAGCGCAAATAGTTGGGATACCACTGTCGATGCACTTGAATTATTACATGCTAACAGTGCGGTTCCCATCTGCATATCCAGTCATCTAGAAACAGTAAAGCAGGCGAGAGAGCTTGTATCAAGAGGCGCAGAAAGGGTCTGTATTGCGCTCGATGCCGCTACGCCAGAGTTATTTGGGAAGGTAAAAAAAGGTCAGTGGGCTTCTAAGTGGAGCCTCTTACTAGAGTGCGCACTGGCATTGCCAGGCCTTGTTACCACGCATCTCATAGTAGGATTAGGAGAAAGTGAAGCGGATATGGTGAGTCGAATGGCGGTCTGTATCGACAAAGGAATCCGAATTGGCTTATTTGCTTTTACTCCTATACGTGGGACCCCTTGGGCACATCTGAATGCGCCTACAATTGCTCACTATCGGCGCATTCAGATTGCTCATCATCTGCTTAGGAACGGATATAAGCAGGATATCATTGGCTACCAGGATGGGATCATTTCCGAGTATAACGTACCAAAGGTTGAGTTATTAGGGATATTAAAAGACGGTCAAGCATTTCAAACAAGCGGTTGTGATGATTGTAATCGTCCTTACTATAATGAGCGTCCTGGCGGTCTTATGTATAATTATCCTCGCCGCCTTACGTCTTTAGAAGTTACTAAGGCGATTAAGGAGTGCGAAATTATTAGGGGAGAAAATGATGAACTGGCGACTAATTAACAGTGGATTCGCTGATGCCGCAACAAATATGGCTATTGATGAAGCCATATTACTGGCACATAGCGCTGGTAAAGTTCCGCCCACACTCAGGTTCTATGGCTGGCAGCCTGCTGCAGTTAGTCTAGGATATTTTCAAAGGGTGATGTCTGAAATTGATTTGGACCAATGTAAAGAGCGTAACATTGACGTGGTACGCAGATTAACTGGAGGCAGAGCTGTTCTGCATGACGCTGAGCTCACCTATAGTATTGTTGTCCAAGAAGATAACCCTCTAATCCCTAAAACCATTACGGCATCTTATCGTTATTTTAGCAATGGTTTATTAGTTGGTCTTAAGGAACTTGGTATACAGGCGCAAATGACTGTGCCTGCCGCGATTTATGGGCAAAGGAAAAAACAACCTGCGTCAGCGGCCTGTTTTGATGCTCCTTCTCATTACGAAGTAACAGTGGAAGGGCGAAAGCTGGCGGGAAGTGCCCAGGTACGTAAGAATGGCGTTATTTTACAGCATGGATCATTACTATTGCGCTTTTCCGCTGAGCAGTTTGTAGAGTTACTGCGGTTGCCATCAGTAGAAAAACGCCAGCAGACAGCTCAAATGTTAAAGGAGAGAGCTACAGCGATTGAAGATGTGCTAGGAAGAACCGTGACGTGGCAAGAAGTGTATCATCCCATGCCCGAGGCTTTTGGGACGGCTCTAAGCATCAAGCTAGTGGGTGGAGAACTTACAGAAGAAGAACAAAGAGTAAGTAAAGAATTGGCGTCAACAAAATACAGTCAGGACTCCTGGAAAATGCTTCGATAAGCAGTGGCAACAATACGAGGGAGGAGAAAAAATGGATTATGATGTAGCGGTGATCGGCGGTGGTCCTGGAGGCTATGTTGCCGCCATACGAGCGGCCCAATTAGGCGGGAAAGTATTATTGGTAGAAAAGGATAAGATGGGGGGAGTCTGCTTAAACCGCGGTTGTATTCCTACCAAAACCTTATTAAAAAGCGCTGAAAAATGGCAAGAACTTAAGAGTTGTCATGAATTTGGTCTACAGGCTGAGAATATAGGATTTGATTTTGATGCCATTAGATTACGTAAGAATCAAGTTGTTAACAAGCTGCGTGGCGGTATTGAACAGTTAATCAAAAGCAATGCTATAGAAATGATACATGGAGTAGGAGTACTAGAAGGGCCAAATCGGTTGATTATCACACAAGGAAAAGAGAAAATCAGTTATGAAGCAAAAAATATTATTGTTGCTACAGGTTCTGAGCCCATGCATTTACCTATACCAGGCCAGGATTTGCCTAATGTCATTGACAGTAATCAGCTGCTAGAGATAGATCATGTTCCAAGCAGTATGATGGTCATTGGTGCGGGTGCGGTAGGGATTGAATTTGCCGCTATTTTTCAATCCTTTGGCTCAGAAGTAACCGTAGTAGAAATGCTACCGACAATTTTACCAAATATTGACAATGAAATAGTCAAACGTATGGGGATCCTTCTACGCAAACAGGGCATAAAAATGCTGACAAATACCAAAGTAATTGGTATGGAGGAAAACAACGAAGGCGTTAAGGTTTCTCTTGATAATGGTAAGTCAATTCAAGAACTCACTGTGGGAAAAGTATTAGTAGCAACTGGCCGAAAACCTATAGTAGCTGGGCTAGGGCTTGAAGCTGCAGGTATTGATTACAGCCAGGCTGGTATTAAGGTGAACAGCAAAATGGAGACCAATATACCTGGAATTTATGCTATCGGTGATGTCACTGGAGAGGAAATGTGGGCTCATGCCGCCTCGGCAGAGGGTATGGTTGCTGCAGAAAATGCATTGGGTGATAATGTTAGTATGGATTACAGTGCGGTGCCAGGTTGTATATTTACTACGCCAGAATTAGCTATGGTTGGGCTTACTGAGAAGGAGGCTCAAGACACAAACATAGATATAAAAGTTAGTAAATTTAATTTTGCTAGTAATGGTAAGGCTGTTTCTATGGGTGAAACAGATGGTTTGGTCAAAATTATAGCCGATGCTAATAGTAATAAAATATTAGGCATGCACATCTTAGGAGCCCACGCTAGTGATCTAATTATGGAAGGTGCAATCGCTATTCATAATGGCTTAACGGCAGATCAAATTGCACACACAATTCACCCTCATCCTAGTTTATCTGAGACGGTAATGGAGAGCGCCCATGGAATTAATGGTGATATCATCCATCAGTTTATCTTGAAAGGGCGACCTCTATGAATATTTTCTAGTTTACTAAAGACATTTTTGAAATATAAGACACAGCACGTCCATTTAGTAGTGGAATAGTGCTGTGTCTTTTCTGCGTCATTATATTTTTTATCTATAGTAATGTTGGAAACCAGTAGCTCATAAACTGTAGAAGAGGTGGTGAGCGTGGGAAAAACAACATCCCCTAAGTGTAACGTGACAGTAAGTTATAATCCTCATAAAGATTTAGCTAAATTGGCTAGAGGATACGCAGTTATGATTAAAGTTGCTATTCGTATAATCAGGCAGAAGAAGATTTCTGAAGTAGAATGACTTCTCCGGCAAAAAAAATGGACAGGAATGTGATTAGGACGGTATTGAGCGTTCTTTCGTTCAATATCTAAAAAAATAGAATAGATATGGCGTAATACATATCTTTATGTAGTACTGGGGATAGTAGGAGTTATTTTATATAATGGTGGGTTAATTCTAATGAAATGTAAGGATAATATGGTGTTTGCTTTCGCAAGCCTACAATTACTTTGGTTTTTATTTTTCTTATGATATACCAATCATTGATCTATTTGCTCCATACTAGTAAACCAATAGAGGAGTCCTCTAGCTACGGTTCCAACTATGAAGAAAAGTAAAAAGTGATAGAACCAGTTCCATTTATAAAGTTGAAAAATGCCTAATAAAGAATACACAGGCAAGATTACAAAAACGATAACTGCACAACCGATACCATTCCATAGAAGGAAACTTCTCCATGAAGATGTATACTGAAATACTAACATATACATAATTGGCCCCATAGTAAGACCTACTATGAATAAAGGCGGTTGAAATGGAAGGAGCCTGATTTTAAAACTCCACAATCCTAAAAAACCAACAAGAGTAGTATCTATTACAGCAAAGGCTACGGCACAGAGTGAACCTAACAATAGTAGGTCTTTTATCCTTCGCTTATCAACTAGTTTAAACCATATACCATACGTAACGATAAGTACACCAACCGTAATGAACCAACCAAATGAAAAAAGTTCCTTAGAAATCCAATGTTGGTAGGAGATGTTGGCCGATAGTCTTCCAACTTCATACAAATCAGGCATCTTGTTCCCTCCAGTGAGTTGACATACTTAGCCTTTTTAGCAGAATTACTTGTGTTAAAGTGTTGGTTTATTTCACAAGAACTATGCGGTAAAAAGGAGACTAACGTAACACAAACACTAACTATTTAATAGCTTAGTCTAAGATTGTGGATGCGTATGCATGTCATAAGTTTTAATTGCTTATAGCAGGAATTTTTGGGATTAGGTAGTACGTTTAAGATATGTTAGATTTATTTTCTATGGGTGATTTAAAAGCAGAGACTTTATTGGAAACTTAAAAAGGAGTTACATATGTCGCTGGTTATATATAACCAGTAAAGGGATAAAGGTATCATCTTAATAAAGTGATGACGGCTAAGCTAAAAATTAGCTGATAAAAAAACAAGTAAACGATAATTAAGATGGAGGAATTAATATGATCTACAGAGTGGACATACTTTTATTTGATAAATTTGAAACATTAGATGTCTTTGGGCCTGTTGAAATACTTGGGACGGTGCCTGATATCTTTAAATTGAATTTTGTATCTGTTAATGGAGGAATTGTTGAAAGCTCTCAAAATGTAAGAGTAGATACTAATTTATATACAAACGAAAAAAGTAAAGAAAAAATTTTTCTTGTGCCAGGTGGGATTGGAACAAGAGAAAATATTCAAGACAACAATTTTATAAATCTTATTAAAAATTTTTCTAGTCAATCAAAATATATACTTAGCATTTGTACAGGTGCGGCTTTACTCGCTAAAACGGGAATGCTAAATGGAAAAAGAGCAACAACAAATAAAAGAGCATTTAATTGGGTTACAGAGCAAGGGAAAGATGTTCTGTGGATAAAAGAAGCACGATGGGTACGGGATAATAATATATATACATCTTCAGGGGTATCGGCTGGAATAGATATGACATTAGGATTTATAGCAGACCTTTTGGGGAAGGAAAAAGCATTAGAGATTAGTCAAAGAATTGAATACTTCTGGAATGAAAATAGTAACTATGACCCGTTCTCCAAGATGTATGAATAATTGGTTTATATAGAATAAGGGAAGTCAAAGTGGATCCCCAATTTTTTATAAATAGCAATATATCGCAGACAAACAATATACACACAGGGCCTGTTCATTGCCAAATTTACGTTGTACAAAACATTCTCTTTCTTGACCACAAGCATCACATTTCATATATTCAGATTCACTACTTGCAGATAGCATAAATACACCCCTTTTTTAATTTTAGCTTGCAATAAAATCATATCCTTTATACGGAGTTATTCGAAATATTATTACCTTGCTCAATTGTGTATTATTTGTACAAGAGGGCTTGAAACATACCAAACTTTATGAGGAGGTATGGTTGATAACTATCTTTATACATCAGGATTTACTGAAAAAGTGATTTAGATAAATTTATCAATAAGCATCGGAGGTAGAATATGGGAGCAACGAGATATTGTGAAGTGAAAATTACTGTTCTAAAAAAGATCGAAGTAGGTGATATCCACAAAGAATATGCCTCAGAGGGAGTACATACTACCTGTTTAAAATATAATGAAGGACAAGAATATGTGTCTAAGAATTGCAATAAACCCGAAGGATTTTGTAGTTGGGCTTGGGCAGGAGCTCAAGATAAGGTTGTATTTTTAGCACTAGGGCATGATTATCCTTGGATTAAGCAGAAAGGAACTGAAATATTCTGTTGCGCTGATGGGCTTCATCCAATTCTTTATAAATTAGAAAGAATTGAAAATAGTATTTAAGATTTAATAAGCAGTTTTCTTAGATGAAGGCAAATTGTTCAAAGAATGGAAACATAAGAAACTCCCTAGAGTTTAGGGAGTTTCTTGTATTTATTATAGGAAATAATGGATGGCTACATCAAAAGAATGTCCTATTATTTAGTATAATGAAGAAAAGTATTATTGCATATCATACTGTAAATTACACTGTTAGACATTGTTTGGATATGCAATATTTAGAATTACCAGCAACATTAGTATCTGGTGACTTCATCCACTTTGTCCATGAACAGATGAAAACTGAAGCGGGATTGAGTATGCGTTATTCTTTTTCAGGATCTGTATACTTTGAAAGAATGAAAAATCTATCCCTTTATTCTATAAACCGTACTGAAATAAATGAAAGAGTAACTCGTGCTGGATTGAATGATATCTATAATATATGCCTAGTATAAGGAGGTATAAGATGGATAGGAATATATTCCAGTGTATTGATATTAATTCAAAATATTGCCCTTGTTTATTAGCAGAAACGAATCAGTGTGTTGTTTGCAGCCATTTAAAAGGGGACGGTACTTGTAATTGCAACTGGGCGGGAGTATGTATATTATACGAAAAACATTGGCAGTATAAAAAACAACCACAAAGTGATGAAATCATAAAAACAAGGAAGGAAGAAGAGGTTAACTTTGTTATAAAAGAACAAATTAGTGAGAATACATATAGGCTAGAAATGCAAGTGAGTGATGAATTTGCCGAACAATTAACTTCAATTGGTTCTTTTGTTTTTTTACGGCGTCCAAATGATCCACACTTTTTTTCTTTCCCCGTTAATATTATGAAAGTGGAAAATAATACGATACAAGTAGTCATAGAAACCATCGGACCTAAATCACTTAGGATTATAGCCGATAATAACTGTAAAATAGTCGTACGTGGACCATACTGGAACGGAGTTTTAGGTCAGCCCTGGATTGACAATCTTACTTATGGTAAGATAATATTAGTAGCTGGTGGTATAGGGCAAGCCCCTGGTTTACCTCTTGCGGTTAATTTAATGAATAAGGATAAGAATAATCAAGTTTTGACCATATTAGCCCCTGGTAAAGTCGGAAGTATATTTATTGCAGAAGAATTACATCAACTAGGTGCTCTAGTACATGTTGTACCTTCCTTGCGTAAGGTAGGGATGCCTACGCTTAAAAAGTGGATAAATCAGGAGAAGCCCGACCTTATAGTAAGCGCTGGACCTGATAGTCAACATTATGGAATAATAACAGCTATGCAGGAAGCAGGAGTTAATATACCTATGGTGGCGACTAATAATGCTACAATGTGTTGCGGTGAAGGTATTTGTGGCAGTTGCTTAAAAAAGGTACAGGGAAACAAAGAAATTAGACTTTGTAAGCAACAAACTGATTTTTATAACATTATGGTAGATTAATTATTTTTCAAAGGAGCTTATTATATTGGAACGTTTGCAGAAAGTTATCAGTCAAGCTGGAGTTGCTTCTAGAAGAGAATCCGAGAAAATTATACAACAAGGTCGAGTGACGGTAAACGGTAAGGTAGTTACGGAAATGGGGACGAAAGTAATTCCAGGTAAAGACCGGATTATGGTTGACGGTAAACCTATAGCCGGTGAGAAACTCGTCTATATTTTACTGTATAAACCAAAAGGAATATTAACTACACTAAAAGATCCCCAAGATCGTAAAACAGTGGCATCATTAGTTAGTGATATTACGCAGCGTATCTACCCAGTAGGTCGGCTTGATTATAATACAGAAGGCCTACTATTATTAACTAATGATGGCGCACTAACCCATGCATTAATACATCCAAGTAAGAAAATAGATAAAACTTACATAGCCAAAGTTGCTGGCAGACCGTCACAGGAAAAACTAGACTTACTTAGGGTTGGCATTCAATTAGAGGATGGCATGACAGCACCCGCTGTAATAAACATGATAGATTTTGATCGCGAAAGAAATATGACGAGTCTACAAATCACAATTCATGAAGGCAAAAATCGTCAAATACGACGTATGTTTGAGGCAATCGGTTCAGATGTGAAGCAACTTAAACGGGTTCAATTTGCCTTTCTGACACTTGAAGGTTTACGCCGAGGTAGTTATAGACATTTACTTCCTCAAGAAGTAGAAGCCTTACAGAATCTCAATAAATAAATAAGAGTGTGAGCCCTTATTTGCAACATAATAAGGGCTTTTTGTTATACTACATATAGGAATTTTACGTACTAAAGTCTACATGAAAGGGTGTTTAGATGAAAAAGATTATTGTAATTGGTGCTGGTCCTGCAGGAATGATGGCCGCCGTTAGTGCCAGCCAAAATGGTGGAAAAGTAACTATTTTAGAAAAGATGTCTGTTGTAGGTAGGAAATTATCTATTACTGGTAAAGGTAGATGTAATATTACTAATATTGCTGATAAGGAAACTATTATCAAAAACATGCCGGGAAATGGCTCCTTTATCTATAGTGCCTTATATAGCTTTAGTAACCAAGACATCATTGATTTTTTACATAGTTATGGAGTAATGACTAAGGTAGAACGAGGTGGACGTGTCTTCCCTGTAAGCGATCAAGCAAAAGATGTCGTAGAAGCTTTTATGAAAGCCTTTAAAGAACTTGATATAGAGGTGGTAACGGGGCAGCAGGTAAAAAGAATTCTCACGCATGACGGTAAAGTAACAGGAGTTCTTGCAAACAACAATGTTCAGTACAGGGCTGACGCTGTGATCTTAGCCACTGGTGGTGCTTCTTATCCTGGTACTGGTTCCTCTGGCGATGGATATCGTATGGGCGAAATGATTGGACATACAATTGTTCCATTAAAGCCGTCATTAGTACCACTAGAGGTAGGGGAAGATTGGATTGGCGACCTACAAGGGTTATCATTAAGAAACGTATCTGCTAGTGTAATTTTTGGAGGCAAAAAAGTAGCGGATGATTTCGGTGAGATGTTATTTACTCATTATGGGCTATCTGGACCTATTATTTTATCATTAAGTAAGAAGGTAGCTGAACTACTAACAAACTATCCCAATCAAGAGGTACTAATACAAATTAACTTAAAACCAGCTTTAACAGCTGAAGTGTTAGATAAACGAATTCAGCGAGACTTTGAAAAATTCGCCCGCAAACAATTGAAAAATTCACTTGGTGAATTACTGCCAGCTAAATCAATTGATGTCATTATCGATTTAGCCCATTTGGATCCGGATAAATTTGTCCATCAAATCACAAAAGGCGAGCGTGCACGATTAGTTGAACAGATCACAAAATTAACCTTTACAATAACAGCCACACGTCCGGTTAGTGAAGCAATTGTCACAGCAGGTGGTATACACGTTAAGGAAATCAATCCCAAAACAATGGAATCTAAAGTAGTGGAAGGACTGTATTTGGCTGGTGAAGTAATTGATATTGATGGCTATACTGGTGGATATAACTTGCAAGCTGCTTTTTCTACTGGATATGTAGCAGGTCATAATGCGGCAGAAATGTAGCATCTAACGGATCAGTATGTACTGGAAGAAACGGCGTATAATAAAGACAAAAAGGTAGAAAAGCGGGTGACATCTTTAGTGACTAACTCTAAGGACAATTGGATGGAACGTGGTGAAGCTATACTATTTCGCTTGCTAGTAATCTGTATTACGACGTTGTTTATATCCCAACTGTTGTTATTTAAAGAAGGTACACGAATCTATTTATCAAAAGTTGATCAAATGGAAGGTGAACGTATTACTGCTGCTATACCTCTACATACAGATACGCCCTTACAAATTATTGAAGAAACTACTGTTATTAAGCACTATCAAAATCTTTTGCGTAAAAGTAAAGTACTTCTAATTCACATGGTTAAACCACCTACAGAATCAGATGTTTTTATAATGGTAAATGGTAAAAGAGTAGGCGGCTTTACCAAGGGCAATAGCAAGATTACCATATATGATGGTGATTATGTCGAAATTGATGCAACAGCCCTTGCTCAGCCAATTCAATTTATTATTAATGTCCCAGATAATGATCTACTTTCTCCACAGGATGGCTTAATCGTAGAAGGATCGAAGAGAATTCTGCCAATTGGTAAAATAAAATTTAAAAATGAGTAGTAAAAAGGATAATAGAATCTGGCGGTGAATTATAAATAAATATATTTTTGTTAATTATCGGAGGCTCTTATAGATGATTATTGTAATGACAGATTCGACAAATGAACAAATCGAACATGTAATGGGGAAATTTCGCCAGCATGAAATAGAGGTTCATTGTCTTAATAGTTATGGTAAAACAATTATTACGGCGATTGGTGATTCTTCAGCTTGTAATCCTGCAAGTTTTGAACGAATGCCAGGGGTTGAAAAAGTAATATCAATTGTAACGCCATTCAAATTAGTTAGCCGGGAGTTTCGGCGAGAAAATACTATAGTAACTGTTGGTAATGCTGTATTTGGTGATAAAAAAGTATCTGTTATTGCTGGTCCATGTGCTGTTGAAGGATATGAGCAATTACTAGAAGCCGCCCTAGCTGTAAAAAAAGCTGGAGCATGCATGCTTCGTGGAGGGGCTTATAAACCACGCACATCACCATATAGCTTTCAAGGGCTCGAAAAAGAGGGATTGGCAATACTTAAAGCTGTTTCTCTTAAGGCAGGATTACCGGTTGTTTCCGAGGTAACAGATCCTCGAACAGTTGAAATGATGAGCGAGTATGTAGATATGCTACAAGTTGGTACCCGCAATATGCAAAACTTTGTTCTTTTAAAAGAAGTAGCCAAAAGCGGAAAGCCGATCTTACTTAAACGTGGTCTATCAGCTACTATGGAAGAGTGGTTGATGGCAGCAGAATATATTATGGCTGGTGGCAATGAGAATATAGTGTTATGTGAACGCGGTATTCGTACCTTTGAAACATATACACGTAATACCTTAGATTTAAATGCAATACCTTTAATCAAACACCTTAGTCATTTACCAGTTATTGTTGATCCTAGTCATGGTACTGGGAATTGGCGTTTAGTTAACCCAATGTCAAAAGCCTCTCTTGGAGCTGGAGCAGATGGCTTAATTATTGAGGTTCATCCTTGTCCAGAAGAAGCTGTTTCCGATGGGCAACAATCGCTAACACCTCCCAATTTTGAACAAATGATGAGAGAATTACAATGCCTGGCAATGGCTATTGATAGGGTTATGTAATATAGTTGACTAAAACATGGGGGAGATTTTACATGTTAGAAAATATAACTATAAGTCCAAAAGGTGGTTTATCTGGAACAATACATATTCCCGGCGATAAATCTATTTCTCACCGGAGCGTTATGTTTGCAGCACTTGCTTCTACACCTGTAGTAATAAAAAATTTCTTGTACGCTGAAGATTGTCTATCAACTGTTAGTTGTATGCGAGCGTTAGGTGCAAAAATTGAAAAAGATGCATCTAATAACTTACATGTTCTAGGAAATGGATTACACGGTTTACAAGAGCCGCCTAACATAATGGATGCAGGAAACTCTGGGACTACATTACGTTTATTATCAGGTATTTTAGTAGGACAACCCTTTTTTAGCGTACTTACAGGTGATGCCTCTTTACGTAGTAGGCCAATGGCTAGAGTCGTTACTCCTTTAACTAAGATGGGCGGGAAAATAAGCGGTCGTCAAGATACACGGTATATTCCGATGGCTATCATGCCAAGTGAAAAAATAGAGGGTATAGAATATAATATGCCAATGGCTAGTGCTCAAGTAAAATCAGCGATATTATTGGCAACGCTATTCGCAAGTAGTCCAAGTATTGTGACAGAACCATATATATCCCGTGACCATACAGAACTTATGTTAGAGACTTTTGGTGTAAAAATTAAAAGACAAGGTACAAGTGTAGGTGTCAGTCCCATAGCTGATTTACAGGCACCAGCGGAAATTGATGTGCCTGGCGATATAAGTTCAGCTGCTTTTTGGTTAGTAGGCGCATCCATTATTCCTAATAGCCATTTAACTCTTAAAAATGTTGGAATAAACCCAACTCGTACAGGAATTTTAGATATACTAAGGCAAATGGGTGCAAATATAACGATCGAAAATGAGCGTTTTAGTGGTGCTGAACCTGTCGCTGATCTTGTGGTTAAATCAGCGGAGTTAAAAGGTGTTACAATTGAGGGACCTATCATACCAAGACTAATTGATGAAATACCAGTATTGGCTGTAGCAGCTTTATTTGCAAATGGGCAGACTACGATTCGGGATGCTGAGGAATTAAGGGTAAAGGAAACTGATCGCTTAAAGGCTGTTGCTAGCGAACTGGGTAAAATGGGAGCCATTATAACGGAAACAAAGGATGGGCTTACCATTAATGGTCGACAGAAATTACAGTTTGCCAAATGTTGCTCTTACCATGATCACAGGATGGCTATGTCTCTTGCAATCGCTGGTGCTGCATCAAATGGTGTAGAAATTAATCAACCTGATTGTGCTAATATTTCTTATCCTAATTTCTTTACAACATTAGATACTATTAGAGCATAATTTTATACTGCTTCCAGTTATAGATTGGAAGCAGTATATTTAATTTTGTAGATGGAGGAAGTTATGAAAAAATTAATTATTGCGATAGATGGGCCTGCTGGAGCAGGTAAGAGCACGGTTGCTCAAATACTGGCTCATAGGCTTCGTTATAACTATATTGATACTGGAGCAATGTATCGGGCTATAACCTGGAAAGTAATGAAAACCAATGTAAATAATGATATAATAGCTATTGAAAATATCGCTAAAAATATTAAGATTCAATTAGATTATGTCGATGGAAAAACTAATGTATTTGTAGATGGTTTTAATGTTACTGAGGAAATCCGTAATCCAGCAATTTCTCGACTGGTCTCTGAAATTGCTCAAATTAGAGCTATACGTGATGCTATGCTCCAATTGCAACGTCATATGGCCACCGCTGGTGGAGTTGTTATGGATGGACGTGATATTGGCACCCATGTCTTACCTAATGCGGATGTAAAAGTATTTTTAACAGCTTCCATTAAAGAACGTGCTGACCGTCGATGGCGAGAGTTAACGGAGAAGGGATTTATTGTTAATCGTGAAGAACTTGAGAAAGAAATAGCTGACCGCGATAAAGCAGATAGCGAACGTGAATTTGCACCACTAATACAGGCTTCTGATGCTATATTAATTGATACAACTACACTTTCTATAGAAGAAGCGGTAACAGCAATTTTAAAAAATTGCGAGGAGAGATCTAGTCTTGTATAACGTAGTTAGGGTCTTTTTACATTATTTTTTTAAGATTATTTTTCGTTGTAAAATTATTGGAGCCGATAATATACCCTCCCATGGTGGTGCAATTATAGCTGCTAATCATGTGAGTCTGTTTGATCCCCCTGTAGTTGGAACGGCTTTCCCTAGACCTATTCATTTTATGGCCAAAGAGGAATTATTCGCAAAACCAATTTTAAAATGGATTTTCACAAAACTAAAAGCATTCCCTGTACGTCGTGCTACAGCTGATCGGACTGCCATTCGTCATGCGATTAATTTACTAAATAATGGTGAGCTACTCGGCCTTTTTCCAGAAGGTACCCGTAGCAAGACAGGAAAACTAGGTAAACCAGAAACAGGCTTAGCTATGATTGCTTTAAAGTCTGGAGCCCCAGTAGTGCCTGCCGCAATAATTGGTACTAATAAGGTATGGAAAGAAGGACTTCTATTACCGCGTTTTATAGTTAAATTCGGTAATCCGATCAATGTTGAACAGGGAAAGTCTGATAAAGAAGCAATGGAAAACCTTAGTAATAGAATAATGCAAGAGATTTCTCATTTATTAGAAGAAAGATAAACAACTACATTAGAAACAAAAAGGTACTTATGATTTGCATAAGGTACCTTTTTGTTTGCTGCTTGAAATAGTACATCCACTTTTTATGTTACAGTCGCTAAATAAAAAGGAATTATATTATTAACAGGGAATATCAATAAGTAATTTGCAATTAATAGGAGGTCACCCTATGAAAATATTCACGGCCGAACACCTAGGCTTTTGTTATGGTGTTAAACGTGCAGTGGCAATGGCTCAAGAGTGTGTCGGCATGGAAGGTGAGATACATACGTTGGGGCCTATCATTCATAATCCTCAAGTGGTTAAACGTTTATCAGATCAAGGAATTGAGGTAATTAATGATTTATCCTTAGTAAAGGATAAGAGTACAGTTATTATTCGTTCTCATGGTATTGGTCCAAACGCATACGCAAAAGCTGAGTCAAAAAATTTACAAATTATTGATGCTACTTGTCCCCATGTCAAAAAAGCACAGCAATCAGCTCATGAATTATTCCAGGCTGGATATACTGTGGTAGTAATTGGTGAAAAGCATCATCCAGAAGTGAAAAGTATCGTTGAGTGGTCAAATAATAAAGCTATAGTGGTAGAATCAGTTGTTGAAGCGCTGGAAGTACCTAATACCCTTAAAATAGGTGTCGTGGCACAAACTACATTTGCAGGGGAATTATTTCAAAAGATTGTTACTATATTACAAGAAAAATGTGAAGAATTGAAAATCTGCCGGACAATCTGCACAGCTACTGATCTTAGACAACAGTCAGCACTTGATATCGCCAGCAAGGTTGACTTGATGTTAATCATTGGAGGTAAGAATAGTGCGAATACATCAAGGTTAGCCCAATTATGTCGTGATGAAGGAAGCCTAGTCTACCACATCGAGACGGCCGACGAACTTACTATACAGGATTTTTATGGGGTGGAGACAGTTGGTATTACTGCTGGAGCATCTACACCAGATTGGTTAATAGAGGAGGTTTATAAAAAAATGCAAGATTTTAATGAAATTTTTGATTTAGGGATCAAGAAGCTTGAGCAAGGTAGTATTGTAAAAGGTAAAATTGTAGGCATTCGTAAAGATGAAATTTTTGTAGATATCGGCTACAAAGGAGAAGGAAGCATTTCCTTAGCCGAGTTAGCCTATCCGTTACCGGAAAATGCTGCAGAAGTAGTCAGTGATGGGCAAGTTATTGACGTTTTTGTCTTAGATGCAGATCCTGCTGATGGGGTCATAAAATTATCGAAGGTAAAAGCGGATGCAATTGTTGGTTGGGATATTTTAGAGCAAGCATTTCATAATAAAACAACACTTGATGCCAAAGTACTAGAAGTTGTTAATGGAGGATTAAAAGTATCCGTTTTAGGTATAAACGGTTTTATTCCAGCTTCTCAGGTAGATCTTCGTTTCACCGAAGACTTATCTGCCTTTTTAAATCAAACATTAACGCTTGTTCCTATTGAAGTCGATAAGGCAAAGAAACGTGTTGTATTATCTCGTAAAATCTTATTAGAAGAACAACGCCGTCTGAAAGAAGAAGAAACGATTGCAACCTTAGCTGTTGGTCAAATTATAGAAGGTACAGTACGACGAATTGTTGATTTTGGTGTTTTTGTTGATATTGGTGGAATCGATGGACTAGTACATATTTCCGATTTATCATGGCATCGTGTCAATAAACCTCAAGAAATTGTAGCTTTAGGAGATCAAGTCAAAGTACTCATCTTAAAAATCGATCGTGAATCAAAAAGAATTTCTCTTAGTTTAAAACAGGTAGGACGTGATCCTTGGTTAGATTTAATAGAGCAATTTTCTATAGGTGCCATCGTAAAGGGAAAAGTTAGTAACATATCAAAATTTGGAGCTTTCGTAGAAATCGTTCCAGGTGTTGAAGGCTTAGTGCACTTATCAGAATTGTCGGATGAGAGAGTAAATAAAGTTGAGGAAATAGTAAGTCTTGGACAGGAAGTGTCTGTAAAAGTATTGGAGATCGACAAATCTAGTAAACGTATTTCTCTAAGCATTAGTAAAGCACAGCAGGATGCAGATCGAGTAGAATATCAATCTTATTTAGATAAGAACGAAGGTACAGGTTTAACAATTGGAGATAAACTTGGGCACCTATTTAAAAAACTAGAATAGGGAGATGAAAGGGTGCGCCAGTCACGTAAATTAGATCATTTAAAATATTCTTTAGCTTTAGCAGATGGCCCTGGTGATAGTGGCTTTGCAGATATTTCCTTGATACATAATTGTCTTCCTGATTTAGCTTGGAATCAAATTGATATTTCAAGTTCTATTGCTGGTATACCACTTCGTCATCCCCTAATTATTAATGCAATTACCGGTGGAGCGGATGATGTTGCCGCAATTAATAAATCAATTGCGAAATTTGCTCATTTGACAAATACGGCAATGGCTGTTGGTTCTCAATATGCTGCTTTAGAGTATACAGATGTTAAACATTCTTATAAAGTTGTGCGTGAAAATAATCCTTACGGTACAATTTTTGCGAATTTGGGTGCTTATGCAACTCCTGAGGAGGCTCAATTAGCAGTAGAAATGATAGATGCCCAAGGAATACAGATACATTTAAATGTAGCCCAGGAAATTGTAATGAAAGAAGGCGATCGAGATTTTTCAGGATATTTATCTAATATTTCGAGAATCGTTGATAAGGTAAAGGTTCCTGTAATTGTCAAAGAAGTAGGGTGTGGCATTGCGAGAGAACAGGCTATGTTATTAGCCAGTACAGGTATACGTGCAATTGACGTAGGTGGTACTGGCGGGACTAATTTTATAGCAATTGAAGCTGCTCGCAGTCAAGCCACGATCAATCCTGATATCTTATCTTGGGGAATCCCTACAGTAATAAGTGCAGTTGAAACAAAATCAGTTCTTCCGGCACATATGGATATGATGGTGTCTGGTGGGGTAAGATCGGCTTTAGATGTAGTAAAATCTCTTGCTTTAGGAGGTATTGCTACAGGAATGGCAACACCTATAATTAGGATGTTGTGTGAAAAAGATATTGATTACGCAGTAAATTGGTTTCAAAACTTTCTATATGAAATACAAAGCTACATGCTGTTCTTAGGAGCTAGCAGTATTAGAACATTAGCAGAAACACCTATAGTTATTACTGGACATAGTAAGGATTGGTTAACAGCTAGAGGAATTGATATAATGAATTATGCTACTTATAAAAAGCATGGCTAAGGCCATGCTTTTTTTGCATTTTTTTTCTCGGAAGAGGGCAAGATAAACCATAAAATACAATTGAGGTGAAAAATATGAATATGCCAATAGGAATGATTCTGCTATTGGTGGTTGGGGTTTTGGTTTATTTTGGCGTAGCTCATCGAATCCTGGACAGAATGCGTTTAACAGATAAGCAGGCTTTACTTTTTATTCTAGCTGTAATTGCGGGAAGTTTTATTGATATTCCTCTTATGCGTACACCCGTAGATGTAAGCATAAATGTAGGAGGAGCTTTGTTACCAGCATTACTGTCTATTTGGCTGATTTTTAAAGCAGATGAAACAGCTGAAAGGGTGCGGGCAATCTTAGCCGCTATTTTGGTAGCCGCAGCTGTATCCTTAGGTTCTCGCTATTTACCATATGAACCAGAAAATATGTTCTTAGATCCTAAAATCATATACGGCATTTCAGCAGGTCTAATTGCTTATTTGGCTGGACGTTCGAGACGCAGTGCTTTCGTTGGTGGAGTTCTAGGCATTGTATTAAGTGATATTGTGCATCTAGTTACCCTTATGAGACTAGGGATTGCCGGAACAACAAATGTTGGCGGTGCAGGTGCTTTTGATGTAGTGTTAATTGCCGGAATTGTAGCAGTAATGGTAGCGGAATTAGTTGGCGAAACACGAGAAAAAATGCAAGGTGGCCCAGAACTTGGAAGGTACCGCCCAGAGGGACTATACGAATTCAGTAAAGAACTTTCCCATACTAATCAAAAAAATAAACCAAGTAGCAATCAAACTGACCCAGTTGACGACACGAAGCAAAAAGATAGAGGTGAGAAAAATGACTAAACTGCGGGGGGCAGTTATAGTACTACTTTTATTGTGTAGTATGACTATACAAGGATATACCCATGAGCGAAGTGATGGTGGGTATTTTTCTATCGTAGATGAGAGTGGCACCGTAGTCTATATAACAGGTTGGGGAGTACGAGTGGGGGATGAGTTCCTTACTGAAAAAAATAAACGCTATGAAGTTATTAGTATAGAAGGTGATATAGCCCATAGCAAATTAATCGGTGATGTCAATTTAAGTAAATATGGGCAATCAAAAGACAATCCACTCGTAAGTTTATTAAAACCTAGCATTACATGGGCTCAAGGAAGTGGTAAAGTAGCTGTTTACCATACTCATTCTGATGAGTCTTATACTCCTACAGATGGCAAGGATAGTATCCTCGGAGCTGGTGGCATTTATAAGGTGGGGGATAGTTTTACCAGTGCCCTTCAGTCCAAAGGATTGGAAGTGTTTCACTCCGATGCAAAACATGATCCACATGATGATATGGCTTATGAACGTTCACGCCGTACAGTAATGGAACTTTTAAAAAAGCAACCCGACGCTATTTTTGATATTCATCGGGATGCCGCACCTCCAGAGGTATATAAAGCCAACATTGATGGTCAAGATGTAACAAAAGTACAATTAGTCGTTGGTAAGTATGGACCAACGGGAAAACAAATTGAAGATTATGCCTTACAACTTAAGGCTAATTCAGATACGCAACATCCTGGTTTAATAAAGGGTATCTTTTTTGCTAAGGGCGGCGATTATAATCAAGATTTGCACCCACGGTCGATGCTGCTTGAAGTCGGCTCAGACAAAAATGATCGGCAATCAGCTGAAAGAGGTGTTGCCTTGTTCGCTGATGTAATACCTACAATCTTAGGAAAAACAGCTGCAACCCCAAATAATGTTGCTGGACAAGCCGGGCTAGGTACTGCCGAGGCAGGTCCCTCTGGTGCAAGTAAATCAATGGGATGGATCGTAGGAGCTTTGATTATTGGTGTAATCGCCTTCTTGTTTTTAAGCACAGGTAGTATGAAAGAAGCAAAGGGAAAGCTTAAACAGTTTACAACAACTGAGTTTGCGAACTTTTTTGGACCAAAAATAAAAGATAAAAAAGAGCTTGACAAGGAAAATAGCAAAAAAGACGAAGATTAGTATTGACGTGTGTAAAATATTTTTTCATAATATAATAGTGTTTCATGAGAATATATAGTATGATATGAATATAATGGGTTTTACAATAAGCATATTTATAACTCTTAATGAAGAAAATATAAATACGTGCTATTTTAGAGTGATGCTCTTTCATCACTCTTTCTTTATTTGCAGGAAATAAAGAAAATTTAAGGAATATACATAAGAGGTGAGATTGGTGGTATATAGCGGTATTATTGCAAAAGTTATGCCAAATAGTATTGCTGAAGAAGTGGGATTAGAATCTGGAGATCGTTTGCTTACCGTAGATGGAGAAAACATTCGTGATATCATTGATTTAAGTTTTGCTTTAGCAGATGACTGTGTAGAAATTTTAGTTGAGAAAAAGAACGGTGAACAGGAAATTCTTGAAATAGAGAAAGAGTATGATGAAGATTTAGGTATTGAATTTGAAAGCGCTGTTTTTGACGGTGTTCGCCGATGTGCTAATAAATGTATCTTTTGTTTTGTAGATCAGATGGCACCAGGTATGAGGGAAAGTCTATATGTCAAAGACGATGATTATCGATTATCGTTCTTGTACGGAAACTTTGTAACATTAACAAATCTTGGCCCACAAGATATTAAGAGGATACGTCAGCTTCATTTGTCACCTTTATACATATCAGTGCATACTACAAATGGTCCTCTTCGTGAGAAAATGTTAAATAATAAAAATGCAAGAAACATCATGGCACAACTACGTACACTAATTGACAGTGGCGTTGAAATGCATACACAGATCGTATTATGTCCAGACATAAACGATGGGGACGAACTAGAAAAAACAATAAATGATTTATATGCATTGCATCCAAATGTATTGTCTATGGCAATTGTCCCTGTCGGTTTAAGTCGTTATCGGGATACATGTTACACATTGCAGGGATTTACCCCTGAGAGGGCCCATGCAGTTGTCGATAAAATAACGCAATGGCAAAAAAAATGCCGTGATAAAAGTGGTACATCCTTTGTATATTTATCGGATGAATTTTATCTTACAGCTGATTTGCCAATCCCAGCCTATGAGATGTATGATAATTTCCCTCAACTTGAAAATGGAATCGGTCTCGTCCGGAATTTCCTTGCTGAATGGCAGGAAGAACCACTTAAAATGCAAGGATATACTGAACCGCATTATTTAGATATAGTTTGTGGCATATCTGCAAAAAAGGTATTAGGGCCTTTGTTAGAAAATCTAGAAGTACCCAATTTGACGATTCGAGTACTGTCCGTAGAAAATGTTTTCTTTGGTAAGGATATAACGGTAAGTGGCTTATTAACTGGACAAGATATTTGTAGTACCTTAGATGAAGTTGGAGGAGTTAGAACTGGGGTTATAGTACCTGGATCAGCTCTAAAAAAAGGGGAAACAATATTTTTGGATAATATGACATGTGATGAATTAGAAATAAATTTAGGAGTACCTGTACGCGCCGCTTATAGTGCTACGGATTTAAGACAGTTATTACAAGCGTGGAGGTAAATTCATGACTAATTTGGGATTGATTCAAGTATATACTGGCAATGGCAAGGGGAAAACTACTGCTAGCTTAGGTTTAGCATTTAGAGCATGTGGACACGGTTTAAAAGTATGTATGATCCAATTTATGAAAAATAGTACAGACTATGGCGAAGTAAAAATCAGTAACTATTTACCTGGATTTAAATTAATTCAAGTTGGGCGTAATGATTTCGTAGATTTGGAAAATCCAGAAGATATTGATAAAAAATTAGCACAGGATGGATGGGAATTAGCAAAGTCAATCCTAATGTCTAGTGAGTTTGATATTATTATTCTTGATGAAATTAATGTAGCCATGGCTTGTAAATTACTCAATGTGAACAAAGTTATCGATTTTTTAACAAGAAATTGTGACTTATTAAAAAAACGTCCAGAGATAATATTAACTGGTAGATACGCTCCACCGGAAATTATTGCCGTTGCCCATCTAGTAACCGAGATGAAAGAAATTCGACACAATTATTCCGAGGGAATAGACGCGCGTCAAGGAATTGAATTTTAAATTTTCGAATAAGAATATAATAAGTATAGGAGATAAATATATGAGCAAACCAATTCTAGCCATAGTTGGGCGACCTAATGTTGGTAAATCCACTTTATTTAATTATATAGGACAAAAAAGAGTGTCAATCGTTGAGGATATCCCTGGCGTTACTCGAGATCGTATTTACTTAGATGCTGAGTGGCTTGGTCGTGAATTTACTATGATTGATACAGGTGGTATCGAAATAGAATCTAGTGACAAAATCTTGACTGCTATGAGATATCAGGCAAAATTAGCAATTGACGAAGCAGATGCCATTTTATTCATTGTAGATGGTAAGGTAGGTTTAACCTCTGCCGACGAAGAGGTCGCTATTATTTTACGTAATACCCGTAAACCTGTTATATTGGCCGTTAATAAAGTTGACAATATGAACAAGGCAAATGAAATTTATGAATTCTATAATTTAGGTCTTGGTGACCCCATTGCAATTTCTGCGGCAAACGCCTTAAATATTGGTGATTTGCTCGATGAGATTGTTAAGCGCTTACCAAATGAAGAAATTCAAGAAGAAGATAATGAGAAAATTAGAGTTGCGGTGATTGGCCGCCCTAATGTAGGCAAATCTTCTTTAGTGAATCGACTAGTTGGTGAAGAACGGGTTATTGTAAGTGATGTAGCAGGCACTACTCGTGATGCTATTGACACTCACTTTACGAAAGATGATACATCCTTTGTGTTAATAGATACTGCTGGAATGCGACGCAAGGCTAAGGTTGAGCTTCCCGTTGAACGCTATAGCGTTATGCGAGCATTACGGGCTGTAGACCGTTCAGATGTCGTTTTGATCGTTATTGATGCAGTAGATGGGGTTACAGAACAGGATAAAAAAATAGCAGGTTATGCTCACGATGCAGGTAAAGCTTCTGTTATCGTTGTAAATAAGTGGGACTTATTAGAGAAAGATGGTAAAACTTCTTTACGATATACAGAAACGATTCGTACTGAATTAGCCTTTATGCAGTATGCGCCAGTTCTTTTTATCTCAGCCCTTACTAACCAACGGGTATCACGGGTAACCGAATTAATAAAATTCGTAGCAGAACAACATACCATGCGTGTAGCTACCAGCGTCTTAAATCAAGTTGTAGAAGATGCAGTATCTATTAATCCACCACCCTCACAATATGGTAGACGCCTAAAAATTTACTTTACTACGCAGCCGAATGTTAAACCACCTACTTTTGTTTTCTTCGTAAATGAACCAGATATTATGCATTTTTCCTACTTGCGTTTTTTAGAAAATAGATTAAGAGAAAGTTTTGGATTCGAAGGAACCCCTTTAAAGCTAGTCGTTCGTGGACGTAAAGAAGAAGAATAATAAATAGGAGAAATAGTGATAATGGATTATTTACTCATCGCTATACTCGGGTATTTGATCGGCTCTATTCCGAATGGTCTACTTATTGGGAAAAAACTATATAATGTAGACTTACGTCAATTTGGTAGTAAAAATATTGGAGCAACAAATGCCTTTCGTACCTTGGGATTATGGCCTGCTTTATGGGTATTTCTTACTGATGCATTAAAAGGGGTTATTGCAGTTTATTTAGGCAGCATTTTGATAGGTACGCCGACAGCCTTATTAACAGGCGGAATTGCGGCTATCGTTGGTCATAATTGGTCAATATTATTGAATTTTACAGGCGGACGTGGCGTTGCTACTGGTTTAGGTGTCATCGCTGTCTTAGTACCTAAAATTACAATAGTGATTTTCCTACTATGGGCTATTATTGTTTATATTACTCGTTATGTATCTCTTGCTTCAATTGTTTCAGCAGTGCTGGTACCTATTTTAATGTGGTTTTCTGATGAACAAATTGAATTTTTTTATTTTGGTATTATTGCTGCCCTTTTTGTTGTTGGTAGGCATAAAGCTAACATTGGAAGATTACTGAAGGGCACTGAGTTAAAAATAAAAGTAGGGAACAGATTAGTTGATTCAAAAGAAAAATAAATATCGAGTTGAAAAGAAAAAGACTTGGCATGTGCCAAGTCTTTTCTTATTTTGTAATATTATTGCTGGCATGTCATATATTTATAATGATTAAATTGCCAGTATTTCATTACTTTTTAAAATACTATTTAATATCGTTTAATTATCATTTTTTCTTCAGGGGAGGGATGGATGCGAGTGTAGAACATACGCGAGTATTTTTCATAAAGCGCAGTTGTGGGGAGGGAAAGGTAAATGGAAAAATTCGATTTATTTCGAGATATTGCCGAACGTACTGGTGGTGATATTTACATTGGTGTTGTAGGTCCAGTACGTACAGGGAAATCAACGTTTATTAAACGATTTATGGAAACAATGGTATTACCTAATATGATTGATCCCTATGAAAAAGAAAGAGCTAAAGATGAATTACCACAAAGTGCGGCCGGCAAAACAATTATGACTACAGAACCCAAGTTTATTCCAAATGAAGCTGTAGAAATTAATGTTAAAGACAACATTAATGTAAGAGTTAGAATGGTTGATTGTGTAGGCTACACTGTTGATGGTGCATTAGGTTATGAAGAAGAAGCTGGCCCCCGTATGGTACTTACACCTTGGTTTGATCATGAGATTCCTTTCCAAGAGGCAGCAGAGGTAGGCACCAAAAAAGTAATTGATGAACATTCAACAATTGGTCTTGTGATTACTACTGATGGCAGTGTGACAGATTTACCAAGAGAAAAATATTTGCCTGCTGAAGAAAGAGTCATTAATGAACTGAAAGAGCTGGAAAAACCATTTTTAATCATATTAAACACTTGCCGCCCAACGGCAAAGGAAACACGTGAATTAGTTGCCAAACTCGAAAATACCTACGACGTACCAGTTGTTCCTGTTGATTGTATTCAACTAAGCCAGGATGATATATATGCTATCTTGCAAGAAGTATTGTATGAATTTCCAGTTAAAGAAGTTAATATTTCTCTGCCAAAATGGATTGAAGAACTGGAGACTGAGCATTGGCTTAGAGAAAAATTTGATGATGCAGTTCAAGAGGTTATCCAATATGTAAGAAGACTAAGAGATATTGACAGGGCTATTGATGATTTATCAGGCTATGATTTTATTGCTGATGTAATATTACATGACATGGATTTAGGAAATGGGATAGCGGTAATAGAAATTACTGCTCGTAATGATTTATTTTATCAAGTATTAGAAGAATTAACAGGTTTTACGATTTCAGGTGAACATCACTTACTGCGCCTAATGCAAGACCTATCATTCGCTAAGCGTGAATATGATAAAATAGCTAGTGCATTAGAGCAAGTTAAACTGACTGGTTATGGCATTGTTTCACCACAATTGGATGAAATGGTTTTGGAAGAACCAGAGATTATTAGAACTGGGAATCGCTTTGGCGTAAGACTAAAAGCAGCAGCTCCTTCTTTACATATTATTAGAACCGATGTACAGGCCGAAATATCACCTATTATCGGCAGTGAAAAACAAAGCGAAGAATTAGTTCAATACCTTATGAGGGAATTTGAAGGGGAACCAGAGAAAATATGGCGCACAAATTTATTTGGCAAATCACTTAATGCTTTAGTGCGAGAAGGTATCCAAAATAAACTATCAGGCATGCCAGAAAACACGCAAGTAAAATTACGAGATACTTTACAAAAAGTTGTCAATGATGGTAGTGGCGGTTTAATTTGTATTATCTTTTAAACTTTAGAAGGGCTAAGAATCAGATGAGTGGTAAATTTCATCTGATTCTTAGTCTTGTGATAACGCAACAGTTTTACTATTTTTAACTAATAAAGAAAAATATGTATTAAAATTTGATAAAAAAATGATCAATCTGTACAGATTGATCATTTTTTTTATGAATTATACTTGTTTTTTGTAGTACATTAATGCTATACTGTCTACTGAGAGTAGATTATTATCCGTATACGTAATACTTGAGGGGGTAAGACAGTGATTGGACAAAAATCCGTGTTTTTTTTAGTTCGGGAAGAAATATTACCAGAAGCAATAAAGAAAACAATCAAAGTAAAAGATATGCTCAAACGTGGTGAAGCACGTACTATTAATGAAGCTGTGGAAAAAATGGAATTAAGCCGCAGCGCTTATTATAAATATAAAGATTATGTATTTCCTTTTTATGAAGCAAGCAAAGAGAAAATAGTTACATTAGCATTATTGCTTGAACACAAACAAGGTGTTTTATCAAGAGTGTTAAACACTATAGCGAATGAACGTGGTAGTGTATTGACGATTAACCAAGGAATACCTCTCCAAGGTGTAGCCAATGCTACCATTTCAATTGAAACCGCTGAATTAGTCATTGATTTAGAAGCTTTATTGGATAAAGTTAGAATGGTCGAGGGCGTTAAGCGATTAGAAGTGTTAGGCCAAGCTTAATAAGGAGGAAAACATGAATAATATGATTACAATTGGCTTACTTGGTATGGGTACAGTAGGGGCAAGTGTCGTCAAAATACTGAATGACAATACCAATGATATTCTACAAAAAGTTGGCGTCCCTGTAAAGATAAAAAAAATTATGGTTCGTCAGCTTGATAAAGTTAGAAGTATCGATGTGGATGCAAAATTCACTACAGATATTGATGATATCATTAATGATAAAGAAATTGATATTATCGTTGAAGTGATGGGTGGGATAATTCCAGCCAAGGATTATATTATAAAAGCTCTGGCAGCAGGCAAGCATGTAGTAACTGCTAATAAAGATGTTGTCGCTAAATATGGGCAAGAAATATTCGAAGTTGCTGAAAAAAGTAAAGTTGATTTCTTATTTGAAGCCAGTGTTGCTGGAGGTATTCCGATAATTCGTCCCCTTAAACAATGTTTGGCAGCAAATAGAATTAGTGAAGTTATGGGAATAATTAATGGCACAACTAACTTTATGCTCACTAAAATGACAAACGAAGGTTTAGATTTTGATAGTGTATTGGCCGAAGCGCAAGCAAAAGGATATGCCGAAGCCGATCCAACTGCTGATGTAGGTGGGTTTGATGCTGCTCGCAAAATTGCTATATTAGCTTCTATTGCTTTTGGTAGCAGAGTTTCAATTGACGACGTTTATGTGGAGGGTATAACTACTATCTCCACGGAAGATATAAATTATGCAAAAGAACTGGGATATGTAATTAAATTACTCGCTATCGCCAAAGATGATGAACATGGTATAGATGTTCGTGTACATCCAGCCTTCATTCCATCTAAGCATCCATTAGCTTCAGTACATGATGTTTTTAATGCTATCTATATCAAAGGTGATGCTGTCGGCGAAACTATGTTTTATGGTAGAGGGGCTGGAGGAATGCCTACAGCTAGTGCTGTAGTTGCCGATGTTATTGATGTGGCTCGTAATATTATTCATAATGCAAATAGCCGTATACTTTGTACTTGTTATACACAGAAAAGTTTTTGCCCTGTACAAAATACAGAATCTCCGTATTATATTAGATTATTAGTAGCAGATAAACCCGGTGTTTTGGCTGCTATTGCGGGTGCTTTTGGTGCACAGCAAGTCAGTTTACATTCAGTAATTCAAAAGCGTAAAGTAAATACTTCTTCGGAACTAGTATTAATTACGTATCAAGTTTCTGATGCGAATTTGCGTCTGGCTATTAACACAATTATGGGCATGTCAGTAGTTAATAAAGTAAGTAGTGTAATACGAGTAGAAGCAGAAGATTTTGCATAGTGTCTGATAATACGATAGGAGATAGGATATGGAAGTTACTGTAAAGGTTCGTGTGCCAGGAACAACTGCCAATTGTGGGCCTGGTTTTGATGCAGTAGGCATAGCCTGTACTGTTTATAATGAATTAGAATTATCTTTAAGTGAAAAAGGAACGATAAGGATTGAAATAGTAGGTGAGGGAAAAGATAGTATTCCTAGTGGTAAAGATAATATTATTTGTCAGGCAGTACAAACAGTATTAGATCGAGTTGGGAAACCTTATGAAGGCATTTATCTTAAATTGTATAATAATATTCCTTTAGCCCGTGGATTAGGAAGTAGCGCTGCTGCTATTGTGGCTGGACTTTTTGCCGCAAATACGGCAACTGGAAATATATTAACTAAAGAGGAAATCTTTCATATGGCGACTGAAATAGAAGGTCATCCTGATAATGTTGCACCGGCAATATTCGGTGGTATTACCATTAGTGTAATGCAAAACAATCAACCTTCCTATTTGCGCTTTATGCCTGAAAAAAGCCTTAATATGGTAGTAGCAATTCCTGAGTTTAATTTGTCTACCCACAAAGCACGTCAAGTTTTACCTACGTCCATAGATATTAAAGATGCTGTTTTTAATATTAGTCGTGTCGCTTTATTAATTGGTGCCCTATGTAAAGGCGAATTTCGTCATTTACGACATGCACTAGAAGATAGAATTCATCAACCTTATAGGCAACATCTCATACCGGGCATGCAACAAGTATTTAATGCTGCTATCGCCAAGGGAGCCTATGGCGCTGCTATTAGTGGTGCTGGGCCATGTCTAATCGCATTTTCTGAAGTTAATTGTGATGATATTGGTATCGCCATGGTAGAGGCTTTTGCTAACAATAAGATAAATGCCAACTATGTGATACTCAATATTGATCCTGACGGTGCAAAAGTAATTACAGAATGATTCTTGACAGAACGTTTCAAAAAAGGTAGAATAGACTTTGTTAGTCGGGGCGTAGCGCAGTTTGGTAGCGCATTAGACTGGGGGTCTAAGGGTCGCAGGTTCAAATCCTGTCGCTCCGACCATTTTATCATCATTAATGCCATCGGCAATTTTGTCAATAGCTTTTTTTGAGAAACATCAAATTCTTAATGATATTTCATATGAGAGCGGAAGCGTTAGCTTCTGCTCTCATATTTTTTACACGTTGCTATTACGCACCATCATGTAAGTCTATTAGCAAAAGATGAGGATAACATAAAAAGTTACCGAAGCTGTTATATATTTGTAATAATTATCCTGTACACTGCCATAGAAAAGTACATATATTAAATTATTTAAAAATAAGAGGTGACTTATGAATAACAAGAAAGACAATGAATCTATGTGGCGCAATCATCCCATTGTAATTTTTACTGGAATATTAGCACTATATACTGTCAGTAATTCAATTATGGTATTATTTAATTTATAGGTAAATGACCTACTCGGCCTCTTACGTGCCAAGTGGGTTAGTTTCTTTTATTGATTTTACATATTAATGCTTACAATAAAAATCCGAACGTTATAAACAAAAAACGACTAAAAGTTTGTTTTTTCATTGACAGTAATATTACAGACTGTTACAATAAGTGCGTTAAGTGAATATATTTCGTATAATTTTGGAGATATGGTCCAAAAGTTTCTACCGGCAACCGTTAAATTGCCTGTCTACGAGTGAAAGTGTACCTAAGGCTATGTGGTGTATGCTTACTATTGCGTGTGCATATCCCTATAACCATTGGATGCAAGTGTTTTTAAACACTAAACCGATAGGATAATCCCTGGCGGGAAGGTTTCGCTCATTTTTCTATAAAGCGAACTTTCTTACTAGGGTTATTTTTTTTGTCTAATACTTATCATTTATATACATTTTAAGCCTTGGGAGGTAGATGAATGTTTACATTACTTAATTTGGTACAACCAGATACTATAGAGGCGGCATATAAAGCACTAGTTGAAAAAAGAAATAACATTGTTTTAGGGGGCTGTGCTTTTTTAAGAATGGGTTCGCAAAGAATTGGTACCGCAGTAGATCTTTCAAGACTTAATTTAAATTATATTGTAGAGCAAAATGAATATGTCGAAGTAGGTGCAACAACAACATTTAGAGATATTGAAACAAATCCTCTTTTAAATCGGTATTTTAATGGAGTATTGCCTGAAGCCTTAAGTCAAATAATAGGAATCCAATTTAGGAATACCGTTATGATTGGAGCAACCATTTATTCCAAATATGGTTTTTCCGATTTACTAACTGCATTGCTAGCTTTAGATACAGAAATAGAATTATACAAAGGTGGAAGAATGTCTCTAAAATCATTCTTAGAGAGTTCTTTTGAAAAAGATATATTGACAAGGATATTCATAAAAAAGAATGAAAGAAAAGCCAATTATCAGCATTTGAGAAATTCCTGTAGTGATTATCCCATATTAAATGTTGCTGTTTCTAAATTAAATGATCAATGGAAAATCGTTGTAGGTGCTAGGCCACAACGAGCTATAATTGTTCAAAAGGCTTCTGAAGAATTGGCGAATTTAGAGCTGAATAGTAAGAACATAGATAGGGTAGCTACTATGGCTGCAAACGAAATTACTTTTGGAACTAATATGAGGGGTACAGCTGACTACCGAAAATGCATATGTAAAGTATTAGTAAAAAGAGCCATAATGGAGGTATTGCAATGCAAATAGAGGTTATTGTCAATTTGAAAAAAATCAAGATGGAAGTAGATGCTAATGAGTTCTTAGCTGATACATTAAGAAAATATGGAATATTAAGTGTCAGAAAAGGTTGTGATACAACCTGTTGTGGGCTTTGTACCGTATGGATAGATGATAAACCTACCTTGTCTTGTACCACACTCTCTTTTAGAGCGAATGGAAGAAAAATTACTACGATAGAAGGCGTTCATAAAGAGGCTGATGAGTTTGCCCAGATACTTGTTGCAGAAGGTGCAGAGCAATGTGGCTTTTGTAGTCCCGGTTTTATTATGACTGTACTTGCGATGAAAAATGAGCTTACTAATCCAACTGAAGAAACGATAGTACATTATTTAACGGGTAACTTGTGTAGGTGTACAGGATATATGGGACAACTCAGAGCTATCAAGACCTATTTGGGGGTACAGTAAGATGAAGACCGTTGGTAAAGGTATTTCTAAGATTGATGGCATGAGTATTGCTACAGGTAAACCTGTCTATACAGAAGATTTGGCAATGGCCAATTCTTTGGTGGTAAAGCTGCTTAGAAGTCCCCATGCATTTGCAAAAATAAACTCCATTGATACCACTATTGCAGAAAAGTTAGAAGGCGTTGAATGCATTCTAACATATAAGGATGTTCCTAAACAAAGATTTTCACTAGCTGGACAATCCTACCCTGAACCTTCACCTTACGATCGACTAATCCTAGAAGAAGTAGTCAGATATGTAGGAGACGAGGTCGCCATTATTGCAGCTATAGATGAAAAGACAGCATTAAAGGCTATGTCCTTGATAAAGGTTAAATATGAACTATTTGATCCTGTTTTAGATTTTGAAAAGGCTATAGGACATGCTTCAATCGTTCATGCTGAAAATGATGTTCACTGTAATTTTGATATTGGTATGAAAAAGGAATTGAATATTGTCTCCTCACATAAGGTCGAAGTAGGAAATATAGATGAAGAAATTAAAAAATGTGACATAGTTGTTGAAGAAACTTATTATACTCAGGCAAATGCTCACGCAATGATGGAAACCTATCGGGCTTCTAGTTATTTAGATCACACGGGGAGACTTGTAATCGTAAGTTCAACACAAATCCCTTTCCATGTCAGACGTCAGTTAGCAAAAGCTTTACAAATACCTGCTAGTAAAATAAGAGTTATCAAACCAAGAATTGGTGGAGGATTTGGCGGTAAGCAAACTTCAGCTGTTGAAATATTTACAGCGATTGTTACTCTGAAAACAGGAAAACCAGCAATTATTATATATGACAGAAAAGAAACCTTTAGTTGTACAACCAGTCGTCATGCAATGAGACTATCGGTTAGATTGGGAGCCGATAGTAATGGGTATATCCGAGTTGTAGATATTCAAGGTTTATCTGATACAGGAGCTTATGGAGAACACGCTTCTACGGTCTTTTCGGTAGTAGGGGATAAAACTCTTCCCTTATATAATAAAACAACCGCGGTTCGTTTTACGGGCAATGTTGTGTATACCAATAAAATGCCCGCTGGAGCATTTCGAGGCTATGGAGCTACGCAAGGTGCATATGCATTAGAGTCAACAATTAATTTACTTGCAGAAAAACTAGCTATGGATCCGACCGAAATTCGATTAATGAATTTAATAAAAGAAGGTGAAACATGCCTAACATATAACGGCAAACTGCTGGGAAGCTCCACATTACACAAGTGCATAGAAAAGGGTAAAGAGTTAATAGGCTGGAAAGAAAGATACCCTGTACAACAAATTGACAAAAACAGAGTAAGGGCTATTGGCATGGCAGTTACTATGCAGGGATCAGGTATAGCTGGTATTGATACTGCATCAGCAGAAATACGACTTAACGACGACGGCAACTTTACCCTTCTCATCGGTTCTACAGATATGGGAACGGGCAGCGATACGATTTTGGCGCAAATGGCTGCCGAGATTTTAGAAATTCCCATCGAAAATATTATCGTTAACGCTGCCGATACAGACATTTCTCCATACGATCCAGGCTCCTATGCTTCAAGTACAACTTATGTTACAGGAATGGCTGTGGTACAAGCAGCGCAAGATTTAAAAAGGCAAATTATTGAAAGCGGTGCAAAGTTTCTAGAAGTTTCATCAGAGGAAGTAGAATTTGATGGAGAAACAATAAGTATGATCAAAGGAGAGGGATCCGTTAGACTTGAAAAACTAGCCGAATTTTTAGTTTTAGGAACAGGTAAACGTCAACTAGTAGGTAATGCAACCTATGGAAGCCCCGTTTCGCCGCCACCATTTATTGCTGGTTTTGCCGAAGTAGAGATTGATAAAGAAACTGGAAAGATAGACTTAATAGATTATGTAGCGGTGGTAGATTGTGGAACTGTTATAAACCCCAAATTAGCAAGAATTCAAGTAGAGGGCGGTATAGTTCAGGGCATTGGTATGGCACTCTATGAAGATGTGAAATTTGGGGATAAAGGAAAGCTACTGACAAATACATTTATGCAGTACAAAATCCCCTGTAGAAAAGATATTGGAAACGTACAAGTTGCTTTTGAAGAAAGTTTTGAAAAGACAGGACCTTTTGGCGCAAAATCTATAGGTGAAGTAGTTATTAATACACCTGCACCAGCAATTGCACATGCAGTTTATAATGCAGTTGGTGTTAGGGTAACATCACTTCCAATTACTCCTGAAAAAGTATTTATGGGAATGCAGAATAAAATAAATTTCTAGTTAAACGTGTTTATTTAAAGGTCATTACTTTATATATATAAACTTAAAATAAATAATAGGAGATTGGACAATTGGAAAACAAAAAAGACATTCATCCAGTAGACGAACTTATGCCTAAAGGGCAGTTATTTACTTACGGGCTACAACATGTAATGGCTATGTATGCTGGTTGTGTTGCTGTTCCTTTGATAATTGCCAATGCACTAAAATTAACCTCGGAACAATTGATTATTTTAATTAATTCCGATTTGTTTGTCGCAGGTATAGCAACGATTATTCAATCCTTGGGTCTATTAAATATGGGTATTAAAAGCCCCATAGTGCAAGGTGTTTCCTTTGCGGCTGTAGCACCAATGGTTTTGGTTGGGCAAAACGCTGGTGGACAAGTTCCCGGATTATTAGCGATTTTTGGTGCAACCATAGCTGCAGGTGTTATCAGCTATGCTATAAGTCCACTATTTAGTCGGCTTATTCGTTTTTTCCCACCAGTAGTAACTGGTTCTATTATTACTTTGATTGGCATTTCATTATTACCAGTTGCCATACGGTGGGCAGGGGGGGGCATCCCTGGTACGCCTAATTTTGGTAGTATTCAATCCATTGGAATGGCATTTGCAGTATTAATGCTGGTTATTATATTATACCGGTACTTAAAAGGATTTTATAGTAACATAGCTGTACTGCTCGGATTAGTCATCGGTACTATAATTTCTATACCTTTGGGTATGGTTGATTTTTCTAAAGTTGAAAACGCGGCTTGGGTTGGCTTGGTTCAGCCTTTTTACTTTGGTTGGCCTACATTTGATTTAGCTGGAATTGTTGCTCTGGTTATTGCAATGTTGGTTATTATGACAGAAACAACAGGCGATTTTATTGCCGTTGGCGAAATTATTGGTAAGCCAGTAACTCAACGGGATTTGACTAGAGGATTACGGGCAGACTCTTTTTCTACCATGCTTGGTGGTATCATGAATACTTTTCCTCACTCAGCCTTTGCCCAAAATGTTGGCCTTGTCAGCCTAACTAGAATTAAGAGCCGATATGTTGTTGTTGCCGCTGGAATGATTCTTGTTATATTAGGACTATTTCCTAAGGCTGCTGCTGTCGTCGCCTGCATCCCTACACCAGTACTTGGTGGTGCTGGAATTGCAATGTTTGGAATGGTTGCCGCAAGTGGCATTCGGGCTCTTAGTGCCGTAAAATTTGAAGGTACACATAATGCCATGATTGTGGCAATAAGCATTGGCGTCGGATTAATACCTCTAGCAGTACCAAGTTTTTATCAAAACTTCCCTAAATGGGCTCAGGTTATTTTGCATAGCGGAATAACATCTGGTAGTATTTTAGCAATTGGGTTAAACTACTTCTTTAATGAATTAGGTAACAATACACAATGTCCTAATGTTGTTGCTACAAGAGATGCACAAACGAAGAATGTTTAATTAAGTCTAAAGAAAAACCTCCACATTACCTTCGTTAGAAGTATGTAACTTGGAGGTTCTTTTTTGTCTCTATTAAAAATAAATTAAATATAGATATTAGGATAGGAAAAATAATGAATTCGGAGTATATAAAAGAGGAATTTTATTGCTATAAATAGAAAACAATACCAATGAGAATATTTTCTTTTTGGAGGTGTATGTGTGAATTCAGACAACATAATTAGTGAAACAATCGAAAATTATGAACAATATATTAATCCAGCGATAGCCAAGTTGTTCCGTTATATGGGTCTGTCAACAGTGGAATGGAAAGCTGAAGGCAACATAATATATGATATTGATGGAAAAGAATATATTGACTGTTTGGGTGGCTATGGAGTATTTAGTTTAGGTCATCGCCATCCTAAAGTTGTTGAGGCAGTAAAAAAACAACTTGATTTTATGCCCTTGTCTAGTAAAGTATTATTTAATAAGCCTATGGCTGATTTGTCTGCCTTACTAGCAGAAATTACACCAGGAGAGTTACAGTATAGCTTTATAGGAAATAGTGGTACTGAAGCGGTTGAAGGAGCACTGAAACTTGCGCGAATTCACACTGGAAGATCTAGAATAATCTCTACTACTAATTCTTTTCATGGTAAAACATTGGGATCACTTAGTGCCACTGGAAGGGATTTATTTCGCGACCCATTTAAACCATTATTGGATGGTTTTGAACACATCCCTTTTAATGATTTAGAAGCAGTCAAACAAGTCATGAGTCACGATGTTGCTGCTGTTATTGTGGAGCCAATTCAAGGTGAAGGGGGAATTATCGTTCCTTCCGATGATTATTTGCCTGCCCTTCGCAAACTTTGTGACGAATACGGAGCTTTGCTCATTTGCGATGAAGTCCAAACGGGCTTAGGACGAACTGGCAAAATGTTTGCCAGCGATCATTATAATGTAATACCCGATATTTTAACAACTGCTAAAGCCCTTGGTGGTGGTATTATGCCTATAGGTGCATTTACAGCAAAACCAGATATTTGGGAAAAATATATAACTAGTCCTTTTTTACATACTTCCACCTTTGGTGGCAATCCTCTAGCATGTGTCGCTGCAATAGCAGCAATTCATGTCTTGCGCGATGAAGATATTATCAACAAGTCTGCGACCACTGGCGCGTACTTTCTCGCTAAATTAAAGAGCCTGCAGCAAACTTATCCTGATGTTATTAAAGACGTACGGGGCAAGGGTCTTATGATTGGCATTGAATTAACAAAAGAAGGAATTGGTGGTTTACTAATTTCAGAGCTTGTTAACAAGGGTGTTTTAGCAGCGTATACGCTTAATAATCCAAAAGTAATACGTATGGAACCACCATTAATTATTACAAAGGAATTAATTGATCTTGTACTTAAAGTTCTACACGATGCAGTAGAAATGGCTCATGATATGATTGAAGATTTGTAGGAGGATTTATAATGCCATATGTTGAGGTAATGATTTCAGTTAGTTGTGATCGGGCGAAAATTTATCCGATCTTAAAGGATATGGAGAGGTATCCTGATTTCATGAATGATTTAGTTAGTGTTGAAGTACTAGAACGTACGGATAATACTACGGTTACTAAGTGGGTATCTAATGTTGATGGGCGAGTGATTAAATGGACAGAATTAGATACTTTTGATGATGAAAATATGCATATTTCCTATAAACAAGTAGAAGGCGATCTAAAGAAAATGGAAGGGGAATGGTTATTAACCCCTAATAGCGAAGGTACGGAAATTAAGCTAACTGTAGATTTTGAATTTGGTATTCCTATGATATCAGGTCTATTAAATCCAATCCTAAAGAAAAAAGTCCGAGACAATAGTATAAATATGCTTAAAGCTGTCAAAGAGAAAGTGGAAACTAATATATTGTAGATGTATGTGAGGTGTAAATTTGAATACAGTAAGGACGGCAGTTCTATTAGCTGCTCTAACAGGATTATTATTAGCGGTAGGTGCCTTCTTCGGTGGAACGAAGGGTATGACAATTATGTTCGTAGTGTCTCTGCTGATGAATTTTGTTAATTACTGGTTTAGTGATAAAATAGTTCTTAGTATGTATGGTGCAAGAGAAGTTCCCCCCCAAGATGCCGTTGACTTAATTAAGATGGTTTCTGGCTTAGCAAAAAAAGCTAAGCTTCCGATTCCCAAAGTATATATTATTGATACTGATGTGCCGAATGCTTTTGCAACTGGTCGCTATCCTAAGCATGCTGCTGTAGCAGTAACTACAGGTCTCATGCGAGTACTTAAGGATGAAGAACTTGAGGGTGTAATTGCCCATGAGTTAGCCCATATTAAAAATCATGACACTCTCGTAAGTACGATAGTAGCCACTGTCGCTGGTGTCATTACTATGATTGCCAATATTGCTCAATGGACGGCATTCTTAGGTCTAGGAAATCACAATGATGAAGAAAGTTCTGGGGTTACAAGTATTGTAGAATTTATTTTTTTAGTATTATTAGCTCCTATAGCTGCAACTCTAATTCAATTAGGAATTTCACGTGCAAGAGAATTTCAGGCAGATAAAATAGGTAGTTCAATTTCCGGAAATCCAATATCTCTTGCTAATGCCTTGGAAAAAATTGAATATTACGCGAAAGATAAAGTAATGTTGGAAGCAACTCCAGCTACATCTCATATGTTTATTGTTAATCCGTTTAGTGGTGCTGGTAGTTGGATGATGAGGTTATTTAGTACTCACCCTACTACTAGTGACAGGGTTATTAAATTAAAAGAGTTAGCAAAAAATGTACGTTAAGAAAAAAGCCTCTGAAATAATCAGAGGCTTTTTAAAAAATCAGCTATTTCATATTTCTATGCTCAATTACAGGGTATGACGACTGATTGTACTATACTATATAAAAGGATTGATGATTCATGCAAAAACAAAATGTAATCTCATTTAAGGGGGTTACACCTACCATAAATGATAATGTATTTTTAGCAAGTGGTGCATATATTATTGGTAATGTTACAATTGCCTCTCATGCAAATATATGGTTTAACACTGTTATACGTGGGGATGTTCATCCTATAAGTATCGGCGAATATACAAATATACAAGATAACTGTACCATACACGTTATGCATAACCAAGATACTGTAGTAGGTGATTATGTTACTGTTGGGCATGGTGTTATTTTGCATGCATGTCATATAGGAAACAATTGTCTTATTGGCATGGGGGCAACTATATTGAGCTATACAGAAATTGGTGAGAACTGTATTATCGGGGCAGGATCTCTGATAACAGAGCACAAAAAAATCCCCCCTAATTCTTTGGTGATGGGGTCGCCAGGTAAAGTGATACGTACAGTCACAGAGGAAGAAATTAAAACAATTAGACAGTCTGCCCTTACCTATTACGAAGAATCACTATATTATCGTTGAAGGGATGAGAGACATGGAGAAAACTTTGATTTTATTAAAACCCGATGCAGTTATTAAAGGGGTCTGTGGACAAATTATTGATCGATTTGAAAAACGAGGTTTTAAAATTATTGGCTTAAAAATGTTGCAATTATCGAAAGAATTAGCTGAGACTCATTACCAAGACCATCGAAATAAGCCTTTTTTTCAAGAGCTAGTTACTTTTATTATCTCTGGACCACTGATTGCTATGGTTATATCTGGTGAAAATTCCATAAAAACAGCACGGACTATGATGGGGGTAACAAACCCATTGGATGCAGCACCAGGGACTATCCGTGGGGATTTTGCTCTAAATGTTAGAAATAATATAATTCACGGATCTGATAGTTTAGAAAGTGCAAAAAAAGAAATCCGAACTTTTTTTACTGACAGTGAACTCATTTCTTAATCTTTATAATAACTAGGAGGTTTTTATGAAAGTTTATACTAAAACAGGCGATAAAGGAACTACAGGCTTATTAACAGGTGAACGTATTGATAAAGATAGTCTTAGAGTTGAAGCATATGGCACCGTTGATGAAATTAACTCTGCATTAGGATTAGCTAGGGTTTCATGCAGTAAATCGTCTAGTAAGGATATTATATTTAGTGTACAGAAAACCTTAATGCTAGTAATGGCTGAGTTAGCTAGTATTAATGCTGATACCCATTATATTAACGAGGAACATGTGAAGCAATTGGAACAATTTATTGATACAATTGATGCTCAATTACCTCCTTTAAATGAATTTATAATACCAGGTGGTAACGCAGGTGCTGCTGCTTTGGATTTGGCAAGAACAACTGCTAGAAGAGGGGAACGACAAGTTATTCGCCTATCTAAGCAAGAAATAGTTAGTGAAAAAGTTTTAGTCCTGTTAAATCGATTATCTGATCTGTGTTTTATGCTGGCTCGTGTGGAGCTTGCTCAAGATTAGTATCGCAAGAAAGTATGATACACCATTACTACTATAACAGCATACACTATAAATGTATAAACTGTGTATCATGTTAAGTAATAAGGGGGAGAACGCGGTGAAACCTTTAAAAATTTATGTTATGGCAATACCTAAGCCACTGCGTAAAATCATGCAATTGTTTTGCAAAAGCTCTTGAATTGAGTAATGATAACCGCCTATTATGGGCGGTTATTAATTTTTAAGGATAAATAAATTGAAAAGAAGGAAAGTTCAGTATTGACAGAGAATTGTAAAAATAAGTTATATTAATTAGTGTAGGAGAATGACTAAATTAATATAGGGGGAATTAAATTGAAGGAATACAGAAGTGATAAACTTAGAAATGTGGGGATTGTAGCCCATGGTGGTGCTGGTAAGACAAGTCTCGCGGAATCCTTATTATTTAATTCAGGAGCAACAACCCGTATAGGTCGTGTGGATGATGGAACGACAATGACAGATTTTGAGCCAGAAGAAATTAAGCGAAAAGTAACAATTAGCGCAGCGTTGGCCCCATGTGAATGGCGAGAGCATAAAATCAATTTTATTGATACTCCCGGATATGCTGATTTTATTGGTGAAGTAAAGGGTGCTTTAAGAGCTGTTGACAGTGCATTAGTTGTGTTATGTGCAGCATCAGGTGTTGAGGTAGAAACGGAAAAAACATGGAATTATGCAAATGAATTGCATTTGCCACGAATTGCCTTTATTAACAAGATGGATCGGGAAAACGCTGATTTTTATAGCGTCATTCAAGAAATGAAAGATAAATTTGGTCCTATGGTCTTGCCTATTCAGCTTCCAATTGGTGCTGAGGAGAGCTTTAACGGTATTGTCGATTTAGTGAAAATGAGAGCTTTTATCCCCTCGAATAAACAAAATACACAAATAGTAGAAGCTGATATTCCTGATAATTTGCAAGAGAAAGCTTTCGAATTTAGGCAGAAATTAATTGAAGTCGCAGCTGAATCAGATGATGATCTCTTAGCCAAATACTTAGAAGGTGATGAATTATCTGAAGATGAAATAAAGGTTGGCTTACATAAAGGCATTAACCAATCAGTAATTTTTCCTGTTATGTGTGGTTCAGCTTATAAAAACATCGGTGTTCAACAAGTAATGAATACGATAGTCGACTATTTAGCCTCCCCAGCAACAAGCAAAATCTTAGGAATGCATCCAGTTTCTAAAGAAATCTTAGAGCGGAAAACAGTAGATGAATTTTCTGGAATTGTATTTAAAACTACTGCAGATCCTTTTGTTGGACGTCTCAGTTATATCAGAGTATTATCAGGGATGATGAAGCCTGACAGTGTAATCTACAATTCATCGAAAGAAAAAACAGAGAGAATTGGGAATCTTTTTACCCTACGTGGCAAACACCAAGAAGCGTTACCCGTTATACATGCAGGTGACATTGCTGTTGTAGCTAAATTACAGGAAACAGTAACAGGTGATTCACTTTGTGAAAAAGAAAAACCTATTATTTTTGAATCAATATCGTATCCTAAGCCTATGTTTACAATGTGCATTGAAGCCAAAAATAAAGGTGATGAAGATAAAATCGGAAATGCACTAAATCGCCTTATGGATGAAGATCAAACCTTTAAAGTCGTAAAAAATACAGAAACAAAGCAATTGTTAATTAGTGGTATGGGGGAATTGCATACAGATATTATGGCGGAACGAATGAAACGTAAATTTGGTGTAGATGTAATTATATCAAATCCTAAAGTACCCTATCGTGAAACAATTCGTGGGACGGTTAAAGTGGAAGGGAAACACAAAAAGCAAAGTGGCGGTCATGGACAGTACGGTCATGTGTGGTTGCAATTAGATCCGCTGCCTCTAGGGAATAATTTTGAATTTGTTGATTCAATTTTTGGTGGATCCGTGCCACGTCAATATATCCCTGCTGTTGAAAAAGGCGTGCGAGAAGCCCTAACAGGCGGCGTTTTAGGCGGTTTTCCAATGGTAGATGTAAAAGTAACACTCTATGACGGCTCATATCATAATGTAGATTCTTCAGAAATGGCCTTCAAAATTGCCAGCATTATGGCCTTACGTAAAGGAGCATTACAAGCAAAACCAGCATTATTAGAACCAATTTGCAATGTGAGTATAAATGTACCAGATTCTTTTATGGGTGATGTGATTGCTGACTTGAACGGCAAGCGGGGCCGAATACAAGGAATGGAACCCGCCAATCAAGGGGTTGGCATTATAAAAGCTCAAGTTCCTATGTCTGAAATGTTTAGGTATGCTATCGATTTACGTTCTATTACGCAAGGACGCGGATTTTTTGACTTAAACTTTTCTCATTATGAGGAAGTGCCTCCACGTATTGCAGAGATGATTATTGCTTCTAGTAAAAAAGAGAAAATTGAAGAACATTGATTTCTTAGTAACAGGCCTTATAAAGGCCTGTTATTTTTATTAATTTCAAATCATGTCGCTATTTGACAGAAAAAAACATTTCCAAATTGAAGGAATTTTACAAATATTTAGTTAATAGTATGTATTGGTAAACTGAAAACATAAAGGGGGATTCTTTTAAATGAAAAAAGTGGTTAAATTTTTGGCAATCCTAATGGCATTGACTATGATGACGTCACTGCTAGCAGGCTGCAGCCAAAAAGCCCCAGCAGCAACATCGGAACAGAAAGTAGAGAAAATTAAAATTGGTCTATCCCTACCAACTCAGAGAGAGGAACGATGGGTAAGAGATAAGGAAACTATGGAAGCTGAAGCAAAAAAAATAGGTGTTGATCTAGAGGTGCAAGTTTCTGATAATGACTCAGCAAAACAAGTTTCTCAATGTGAAAATTTAATTACCAAAGGTGTTAAAATTCTGATTGTAGGTCCTCATGATAGCAAAGCAGCAGCTGCTATCGTCGAAAAGGCTCATGCTGCTGGTGTAAAAGTTATCTCTTATGATCGATTAATTTTGGATTCTGACGTTGACCTTTATGTATCTTTTGATAATTTTAAAGTCGGCGAAATTCAAGGTAAATATATAACCGAGAAAGTCAGCAAAGGCAATTATGTCGTTCTTTCTGGAGACCCTGCTGATAATAATGCCAAACTATTTAAAGAAGGGGCTATGAAGTATATCAAACCTTTAGCTGATAAAGGTGATATTAAAATTGTATTAGAACAAGCCGTGAAAGATTGGAAACCAGATGAAGCTATGAAACATATGGAAAATGTGCTAACTGCTCAGAAAAATGATATTCAAGCAGTTCTCGCTCCTAATGACGGAACAGCAGGTGGAGCTATACAAGCGATGGCCGCGCAAGGCTTAGCTGGAAAAATTCCTGTCACTGGACAGGACTCTGAATTAGCTGCAGCTAGAAGAATTCTTGAAGGAACTCAATCGATGACAGTCTTTAAAGATACTAGAGAACTTGGAAAAGCTGCCATCGCAGCAGCGTTAAAGATGGCAAAAGGTGAAAATCCAGGTGTTAATGGTAAGGTTAATAACGTTAAATTAGATGTCCCTGCCATTCTTGTAGAATCGGTAGTTGTTGATAAAACAAACTTAGATAAAGTATTAATCGATAGTGGATATTTAAAGAAAGAAGATGTATATAAAAAATAGTATAAATAACTAAATTGATTTTAGAGGAACAGGGAGATTTAACTGTTCCTCTAAAATCATTAAGGTGGTATATAAATGAGTGAATACATTCTTGAAATGATAAATATAACAAAAGAGTTTCCTGGCGTTAAAGCGTTAGATAACGTTACATTTCGGGTAAAGAAAGGAGAAATCCACGCTCTTGTAGGAGAAAATGGTGCAGGTAAGTCAACTTTGATGAAAGTGTTGAGTGGAGTATATCCTTATGGTACATATAGTGGTGATATCGTATTGCAAGGTATGGTGCAGGAGTTCAGCAAGATTAAAGATAGCGAAAAAAAAGGGATTGCTATTATTTATCAGGAACTCGCCTTGGTAAAACAGATGAATATATGTGAAAATATCTTTTTAGGTAATGAATTTAAAAATAATGGATTTATTGACTGGGATAAGTCCTTTCACGAAACAGAAAAAATTCTACAAGAAGTTCGGTTGGATATTAATCCTTCCACTAAAGTTTTAAATTTAGGGATTGGTCAACAACAATTAGTCGAAATTGCTAAAGCCATATCAAAACAAGCAGATATTTTAATTTTAGATGAACCAACAGCAGCACTTACAGAAACCGAATCTGAAAATCTTTTAAATATCCTCGTTGAATTAAAGGAAAAAGGGGTAACTTGTATCTATATTTCCCACAAGCTCAATGAGGTGCTAAAAATTGCTGATACGATCACTGTTCTAAGAGACGGAAGAACTATTTGTACCGAAAATGCAAAAGACATGAATGAAAATAAAATTATCTCACGGATGGTTGGACGAGAATTGACCCAACGTTTTCCCTATCAGCAGCATACTCCAGGAGAAGTAGTTATAGAGGTTGAAAATTGGATGGTATATAGTCCAGAAATTTCTGACAAAATTATTATTAATAACGTCAGCTTTAAAGCACATAAAGGGGAAATTGTCGGCATTTCGGGATTAATGGGAGCAGGCAGAACAGAACTTGCTATGAGCATTTTTGGATGTTATGGAAGTAAAAACTCTGGAATGATTAAAATCGATGGGAAAAAGGTTACTATAAATAATGCAAAAGAGGCTATAAAAAATGGCATATGTTATCTGTCAGAAGACAGAAAGCAGTATGGCCTTGTATTAATGATGGATGTCAAAAAAAACATTTCCCTCTCCAGTTTAGATAAGATCTCTAATTTCAATATCCTTAATGATAATGAAGAAATTAGAATGAGTGAAAAATATGTAGATGAGTTACATGTTAAAACTCCTTCAATAGAACAAAAGGTCGGAAATCTTAGTGGCGGAAACCAGCAAAAAATTGTCTTGGGAAAATGGTTGATGGCTGGGCCTAAGGTGCTAATATTAGATGAACCCACTAGGGGGATAGATGTTGGTGCAAAATTCGAAATATATAATATTATGAATAGTTTGGTCAAACAAGGTGTAAGTATCATTATGATCTCTTCAGAGTTACCTGAAATCTTGGGTATGAGCGATAGAATCATTATTATGCATGAAGGAAAAATTCGCGGTGAATTATTACGGGAAGAAGCAACACAAGAAAAGATAATATTTTACGCAACTGGAGGAATCTAACTATGGGAGAAACAAGTAAGGTAGACACTCGTACTAATAATATACAACGTACAAATTCACTTAAGGAAATTTTAGTAGGGTCTATTAAAAACAATATTAGACAATATACAATGGGTATTGCTTTGTTAGCGATATGGCTGATATTTACAATATTGACAGATGGCATTTTTATTACTTCAAGAAATCTATCTAATCTTTTTTTGCAGTCTTGTACAATCGCAATTCTAGCTTCGGGCATGGTACTGGTCATGGTAGCAGGCCATATTGATTTATCCGTTGGATCGATTGCTGGCTTTCTTGGAGCTGTTGCAGCCGTATTAATGGTAAAAATGAATGTAGGTACTGTATCAGCAATATTGATTACACTACTATTAGGTTTACTAATAGGTTTATGGCAAGGATACTGGATTGCGTATAGGGGAGTTCCCGCTTTTATAGTAACTCTAGCTAGTATGATGGCTTTTAAGGGTGCAATTATCGGTGTTACTAGTGGAGCTTCCATTGGTCCGATGAATTCTGATTTCAAAGCAATCGGCCAAGGTTATGTGCCTAAATTGTTTTTTCAAGATCTTTCATTTAATGATACGAGTGCATTTATAAGCGTTGGGTTAATATTATTATTCATTCTTTTTGAGTTTAGGAGAAGACAGGTACGTATTAGATATGGTTTTCAGGTATTACCTATGCCATTACAAATTACTAGAGTAGTACTCATTTCCTTCGCCATGGCTTTAGTACTTTCTATTATGGTTGGATATAGAGGTATTCCCTATGCAATCATATTGCTTATAGGTATTGTCGCTTTATTTAGCTTTATTGCAGAGAAAACAACATTTGGTAGACATGTATATGCAATCGGTGGTAATAAAGAGGCAGCTAGGTTATCTGGAATCAATATTAATAAAACAAACTTAATGATTTTTGTTATTATGGGAGTGTTAACCGCTGTTGCCGGCATCGTATTTACAGCACGACTTAATGCTGCTACTACAGCTGCGGGGAATTTATTTGAGCTTGATGCGATTGCTGCAGCGGTAATTGGTGGTACCAGTACATTAGGTGGTGAAGGAACTATACTTGGTGCTATCATAGGAGCATTAGTTATGGCTAGTCTTGATAATGGCATGAGTTTGATGAACTTGGACATTACCTTTCAATATGTAATTAAAGGGTTAATCCTTTTGTTAGCAGTATGGGTTGACATTGCGACGCGCAAAAGAAGCTAATCCTTATTAAGAAGAGCTGCCTAATAAAAATAGCACCCAGTAAAATACTGAATGCTATTTATAATATGTATACAATTTTTCTAAATTAGTGATTTGATGTTATAATGGCAGGGGCAGCTGGACTCGAACCAACGGATGCGGGAGTCAAAGTCCCGTGCCTTACCAACTTGGCTATGCCCCTAAAATTAATGACTAATCGTTTAAACATCAAATTTTATCCCAACGAGACATAATTATACCGATTCAATATAATTATGTCAAGACAAATTATAGGAGAATGATAGCTTGAAAACAATCAAATTAATGATGCTTTTTATTATTTGCAGTAGTATCTTTTTTATTCTACCAAGTACTACCCAAGCAGAATCTTTGATACTATCACAAGGTATGTCAGGTAATGCCGTGCATATACTCCAATCCAAACTTAAAGAATATGGGTTTTATTTTGGCGAAATCAATGAATTTTTTGATGCAAATACTTGGAGTGCTGTTATCAAATTCCAACGTGCTTGTAATCTTCCTGCTGATGGGATAGTGGGTGAGCAAACTTATATTGCATTACATCAATTTAAGTATGGAGATGTTAGCAGTCGAGGTCAGATTTTGAGAAAACAGGCTATAGATATAGGAATCTTTGCAAAAAAGTTTTATGATATTCCCTATGTTTGGGCTGGTTCCTCTCCTAGTGGATTTGATTGTTCAGGATTTATATATTATATTTTTAACGAATTTGGGATTCTTATACCTCGTATGGCAGATGAACAATTTGAAATGGGTTTGGCTATCAATCAATCGGATTTACAAACTGGGGATATCGTTTTTTTTAGTACATATGAGCCGGGTCCATCCCACGTTGGAATTTATATTGGGAATGGTCAATTTATTCACGCGAGTTCTGCCGCAGGAAAAGTGACAATAACCGATTTGTCTAAACCTTATTACCAATCAAGGTATCTTGGAGCACGAAGAATTATTTAAACGTGTAAATATGTGAGCCTACATTTGAAGGGAAAAAGGAAGAAAACCATCTCGTTTAAGTTGATGGTTTTCTTCCTTTTTTATTCTAAGGTTCTATGTATGCTAATGACAAGGTTGGCTGTGCCCATATTTCAAACGTACGTTGCCAAGGTAAATAAGTTTGTAACTCTAAATCCGTTATGATAATTTCTTGTGCCCCTTGGGTACTATTAATTGTAATAGGTTTATTGAATAATCCTTCTCGGAATAAATGAACACCTTTACTAATCATCATTCTTTGAATTTTATAATTGGTTTGGTAGTATGCAGTTCCTAAATTATAAGGATCAATATGTAATCGTTGTAGTTCTTTATTAATATATGGATTAATTTCTTTTTGATAATACAGATCATCTAAAAAACGTGCCGTCAAAAATTCTAAATTTTCTTTGTAAAGGCCCATTGTATTAGACAGAGAAGTCGGCTTACTTACTGCTTTAGAAAAAATACAGGCTTGTGTAACAGCAGTTCCAATTGAGTTACTTGTAGTATTCCAACCTGCATAAGCGATAAGTTTAGGAATAGCAACATCCTGTTTTATTAATATAGGTAGCAGCGTTTCTGAGATATTGAAATTCTCTGTTAAATCGACTAAAGCTACCTTGTATCCTTGATCTAGAAGCTTTTTAACCTCCTTAGCTGCTGGAATAAGATCGGATTTGGTATTCTGATTACCAATATGCACATACAAAACAAAATCTGCTTCGTCAGTGTTCTGAACTTCTATTGCACCAGCAATTTTTAATTTTTCCTGTACTGTTTTAGCTACTGTATGAGGCATAAAAGGCATTGTTATTTGACCTGCATCAGCAGTAGAATATGTAACAAAAACTTTTGGATGTTCATTAGAAAACTCCATTACAATATGCCCTAATAAAGTTAATGCTACCTCATCTGTACCGCGAGTAATAAATACTTTGTTTGCTGATAAAGGCGTTTGCAGCAATTGGTACTGTAATTGCTGTTTATTTATGTTCGGAATTCCAAAAGGTTGTCCATCGTCTTGTCCAACGACTAAACCAGCGAGTACTCCACTTTCTACCATATCCATTAGTGTTTTATTTAGCTTAGAATTATTTTCATACATAGCTGTATATCGATTTATGATAGTATCTGGTATTTGCTTCTCTACTGAACGTATTTTTTTTATATCTTCCGCATTTTCAAATGTATAAACCTGATCCTTTAGTACAGAATATTTTAGCATATCTTTTTGAAAAATAATATTTTCCTTATTATCTGCAATCAATAAGCGAGGAATAATACTAAAAACATACATTTTCAATTGAGGATTTTCCTGATGGACCCTCGTAAGTAAATGTAATACTTCTTTTGTATCATCAGTTGTACCACTGGAAAGACGTGATGCTAATAAGCCTCCATGAATAAGCATATCTGTTGAAATAATTGCCGCATCAGCTTGTTTACTTACTTGAGTTAGCCAAATTCGGAGTTCTTGCTTATTTGCTAGGCTTTTGTAGTTATCCAGTAATTCTGGTTCTGGGATCAATAGTTTAATACCAGCCATGTGAGCTAATTGTTCAACAAATTGCGTACAAGGAGGACGACTATCTAGAGGAAGCAAAATTACAGTTAACCAGTAGTTTGAATTTCTGGTTATTGTAGTTGGTACCGCGTGATACATTTTCCCATAAGACATATACAAACTTATACCAACTACAGCACAAATAATTATTGATAGCAAAGATAATTTTATTATACCTTTAGACATAAGGCACCCCTTTATAGTAATATAGAAATAATAATATCATATCTTTTGCTAATCATACAAAAAACATGATATTATATCAGAAAATGATATTCTATAACTTATAGAAAACATAATATAATGTTTGTATCATAAAAAATATGTAGTATACTATAAAAATATGTTAAAATAAAACATGTTATTACAGGGGATTGGTATGAGAATAATTACAGGAAGTGCCAAAGGCACACAATTAAAAGCACCACGTGGCCTAGCAACAAGACCAACTGCCGATAGAGTTAAAGAATCAGTTTTTAATATTCTAGGCAATGTTGTTATTGATGCTCATGTCTTAGATATCTTTGCTGGAACTGGGAATCTAGGATTAGAAGCATTAAGTCGCGGAGCAACTGCAGCAGTATTTATTGATAACAGCGCAGAAAGTATAGATATCATCAAAACGAATGTGGAGCGTACGAAACTAACTGCCCATACTGAGATCTACAAAAATGATGTAATAAGAGCTTTAGATAAATTTGTACAAAATGGCCGTTCTTTTGATTTAATATTTTGTGACCCACCATATAATCAAGGACTGGTTCAGATTGTATTAGACAGGATTGAAAATCATTCCCTGCTAAAGCCGAAAGGAATTCTCGTAATAGAACATTCTAAACATGAAACAATAACAGATGATTGGAATAACTTACAACTTAGACGTGTTGAACAATATGGGGAAACATTGGTTAGCTTTTTACTCTATAATACCAATTAGCAGGAGGTTACATAGTGCGAATAGCAATTTGTCCCGGAAGTTTTGATCCAGTTACAAATGGTCACATTGATATTTTCGAACGAGCCAGCAAACTATTTGACGTATTAATTGTTGCAGTATTTCATAATCCGAATAAGCAACCCCTTTTTGATATGGCTGAAAGGGTGGAACTATTAACATTAACGACTAAACACATTCCAAACGTACGTATTGACTCCTTTTCTGGCTTGCTTAATGAATATGCCCATCAGCAAAGTTCCAATATAATTGTTAGGGGTTTACGTGCACTAAGTGACTTTGAATATGAGTTCCAGCGTGCGTTATTAATAAAGAAAATTGACCCTACGCTAGAAACAGTCTTTATTATGACTAGTAGTGAGTATTCCTTTATAAGTTCAAGTGGAATAAAAGAATTAGCTAATTTTGGCGGAAGTATCGCAGGATTGGTGCCTGAAGGCGTAGAACATAGAATTAGTAAGCGCATAAAGAAAAAATAATTATATAAACGTATTAAATCTTGGGTAATTGTAAGCATAAGTTTAATACGAAATATATAGTTAAGTAATACCAAATGGGGAGAGGTATTTATGACTATTGAAGGAATCTTAGATGAATTAGAAAGTTTATTGATTGATGCTGCACGCGTACCATTTACAAATAAACGAGTGTTAGAAGAAGATGATGTAGCAAGACTACTTGATGAATTGAGGGAAGCATTGCCTGGTACTATTTCTGAGGCTAGTAAAATTATGCAAGAAAAACAACGAATTTTAGAGGAAGCCCAAAAGGAAGCACATAATATTATTGAGAAAGCGAAAAGCTATACTATTAAATTAACAGATGAAAATGTAATTACAAAACAAGCTCAGGATTATAGCGCTGAAATTGTTACTCAAGCACAAAAACAAGCCTGTGATTTAGAAAATGATGCGATTGCTTATGCTGACGATGTATTCAAACATCTTTCAGGAAACCTAGAAAAAGCACTAGAAGTAGTTCGCCAAGGTCATAATGAACTTCATCAGTCAAGAAAAAAATAAGGAGCATATGCTCCTTATTTTTTTCTGATCAAAACTCATAAAAATTTGGTTATTAGTAGATGCTATTATGGCTTATGTTTATGCCCAATGTGTTTAATAAATCCAAGATCTTTACTTACATATTGGTACAATTCTTTGATAATATGTATGGCTATAGATAGAGCAATCATAATACTTAATAATATTAATATTTGATAACTCACTTGCTCTATTCTTGTTAAGAAGGAAACAGCTATAGCCGAGCTAGTCGGGATAAGCATTACAGGAAGTGTAAATAATTGAGTTATGCTACTAAAGGGCGATATCATTAATATGATTGTAAGTATTGAAGCGAGTAAGGCATGAAGAATTCTAGCCACCATATACGGCACCATTCTTATACCTGATTCTATAACAATACTAGCCACTTGGCCGTGAACAGAAAGGCCGCTCCAAGCAATAATTGCACTTGCTACTACTACTTTTTCAATTAATGGTCCATCAGCCTGACTCGCTGCTAATGTACCTAAATCTATTTCGAATAATCCACTAACTAAAGCTGGCGCTAGATTTGTAGTAAATCCAATTATCCCCAAGAACACTGCAAAAGCGTTACTCAAAAGAGCCGTTACTCCAATAACCGATAAAATTTGTAGAAATACGGAGAACAGAATAATAAACCCACCAATAAGTAAAATTGTATTCATAGAATTTTTTACAGAATCACCAAGCAATTGCGCTATAGATCGTTTATCCTCTTGTTTTGCAGCATATAAAGCACGGAATGCCCTGAGTATAATGTTTCCTGTTGCCACTTGTGTATCATTCTTATAATTATCTCGACCACGACCATGGAAACGAAAGATAATACCTACAAGAAAACTTGATAGGTAATGAGCCAATGCGATAATTACACCTAATTCTGGCATACCAAACATCCCAACAGCAACAGCACCAAACATAAAGAGGGGGTCTGCCGTATTTGTAAAGGACAGCAATCTCTCTGCTTCAACACCAGTACATAGTTTACTCTTGCGGAACTTACATGTTATTACAGCATCCATAGGATATCCTGAAGCTAATCCCATTGATAAGGCAAATGCTCCTATTCCCGGAACATTAAAAATGGGCCTCATTAATGGTTCCAGCAAGACGCCGATGAAATGAACTACGCCTAATCCCATGAGAATTTCTGACAAAATAAAAAAAGGCAACAAAGAAGGAAAAACTACATTCCACCATAAATTAAGGCCCATAATAGCTGAATCAAATGCATCTTTAGGATAGTTAACCATAGAAATAGTAATAAATACTGCACTAAATGCCATAAAATATGCTAGTAGCCGGGAGTGATAACGTTTACCTCTGCCGAAAATTCTCATATAATAATCTCCTCTCCTATAAGGCAGTCTCTAATATATATTGGGAGATAGAGCGTAATATAACTATATAAAATATAGAATTAATAAAATAATAGATGAATATTATTGTTACTCTAGGTGTAGTTCTCACATAGAATATTAATACTTTGTATATTTTAGGGGGTGATCATATTAGACCCAAAGTTGGTATAGCTTTAGGATCAGGTGGTTTAAGGGGATTAGCGCATGTTGGTGTACTCAAGGTATTAGAGAGGGAAAATATCCCAATTGATTATATTGCAGGTTGTAGCATTGGTAGCTTAATTGGTGCTTTATATTGTTCCGGCCAGACCCCAGAAACAATATTGCGATTAGCTAAACATTTAAAGCCTCGGAATTGGTTAGACTTTATGATTTCTAAGATGGGGGTAATTTCCGGAGATAAGGTATTAGAGATTATACACTTACTAACTAAAGGAAAAAGCTTTTCAGAATTAAAAATACCATTAGCTATCGTAGCGACGGAAATAAAACAAGGCAAAGAAATCATTTTTACTGAAGGAAATGTAGCGATAGCCGTAAGAGCGAGTATTTCTGTCCCCGGATTCTTTGTACCTTTTAGTGTAGCAGATATGTTATTAGTTGATGGGGCGGTATTAAATCCGACACCAATTGATGTAGTGAGAAAAATGGGGGCTAATATTGTAATTGCAGTTGACCTATCCCATGCAGGAACGGTTTGTAATATTACAACAATATTTGATGTTATTATGCAATCATTTGATATTATGGAGCGAGAATTATTTAAATACCGACAACACAATTGGGATATACTGATACGACCAGATATTGCCCATATACAACCAAGTTCTTTTGATAATATGGACGAAAGCGTTCTTTTAGGGGAACAAGCAGCAGAGAGTATGCTTGTCGATATCAAACGTTTATTGAATGAACCTATAGTGGAATATAACGAGCTGGATAACGAAAATCCCATGCACCTACCTTCCAACTAGAAGAGGGCATTCCTAATGCATACATATCACTAGATATAGTATCAACAGATAACATTTGTTGGAGTGAAGTAAGCGGTTCAGTATCACGTTGTTTGCTGCTCAGATAGTGTGTGGTTTTGGTTATAAGAGGAATAGAACAAGATTGATTTAGTTCCTTTAATAATAAACGTCCATTTTGATTAAATGCCAATATACGGGCATAGAGTGGGCCTTGTTCGTCAAAATCTTGTAATTGGTTCTTTGTAGTTCCTAACAAAGCATGAATAATAATACGTTGCAATCTTGTATAGGTATAGCGTTTACTTTTCAGCATAGAAAATAAATGTTTCATATCTCCTGCTAAAAGTGAACAATCGCGGATTTTGTAATGTAGCCCTTCTGATACGCTAGGCAATTGTTCTAACCGTTTTAAACTAGTTGTCCGCAAGTTAGCTAATATAATATTAGCTAAATCAGATAAAGTTACTGGACCACGTCCTTCTTCCAATATATTGGAAATAATTTGTAACGTAGTTGCAGGGACAGCCATTTTTAATTCTTCTGTAATATTCATATAATTGGTTAGCACTTGCCTAATGGCAGTGGCACTAGCAAAAGGTGTCGTAATACTGGTATCATTGTATTTTGATTGTTGTCTAGTCACTGCAATAGGAATGAGATTTGGTGCGAATTTTTCGATAGAACGGAGGTATTCTACCGCTAAAATATTATTAGACGAGGTTATAATTCCAGGAGAAATAGAATGCTGTTTTTCTAAAGCCTGTCCGAGAGCAGCCGCGTAAGTGTTTCCTGCTTTCAGGTTTACATGCATATCATTAACGGTTATAAAATCATTCGTTGCCATGGCAATTGTTTTTAGCAAAGTTAGATCGGCATGCTCCGCTCCAAAACAAATATGACTGACAAGCCCCAGTGATTGTAAAAGGCGCACACCTCCAGCTGCAAAATACTGGGCACTACGCACTGAAAAAACAGTAGGCAACTCAATAATAAGATCAACGCCGCCACGAATTGCCATTTCCGCTCTTGTCCATTTATCAAAAATTGCTGGCTCGCCTCTTTGTACAAAGTTACCACTCATAACGCCTATAACAAAGGGACAACCTGATATCTTTTTAGCGGCATTTATATGCCATTTATGACCATTATGAAAAGGATTATATTCAACAATAACGCCAACTGCTTGCATCTTTTTTAAGGTCACTCCATTTTTATAAATTTATTCTCTACATTATTTTACCCAACATACTGATTAAATTTTACCTAAGAATAATATCAAAGTAACTTATTGGTAATTGTTTCAGTAATTTATTTTAAAATCCTGCCAATACTATAAGTATATTATTTTTTTAAATAACTTTATCCAAAATAAAAGGAAAAAGTAGTACTATGTCGAAAAGTAAATAGCTGTACAGTCGTATAGAGAAAATTAAGAAGAGAAAAATACGAGGAGGATCTTAATATGAAAGTTTTAGTAGTAAATTGCGGAAGCTCTTCTATCAAATATCAGCTATTTGAGATGGATAACGAGCTAGTATTGGCAAAGGGTTTGGTGGAACGTATTGGCCTAGAGGGGTCTATTTTGACTCATCAACCTACTGGAAAAGAAAAAAAGGTTATCAATGCTAACATTACAAATCACGTTATCGGTATTAGTTTAGTGTTAGAAGCATTAACTGATGCTAATTATGGTGTTATTTCCAACATGAATGAAATTGATGCGATTGGTCATCGTGGTATTCATGGCGGTGAAAAGTTCTCAGATTCCGTACTTATAAATGAAAATGTAATCAAAGCAATTGAAGAATGCAATGATATGGCACCACTTCATAATCCGCCTAGCATCTCTGGTATTAATGCATGCAGCGAGTTAATGCCAAATGTACCACAGGTAATCGTCTTTGATACTGCCTTCCACCAAACTATGCCAAAACATGCTTTTATGTATGGATTGCCTTATGAAGCTTATGAAAAATATGGTATTAGACGTTATGGCTTCCACGGGACTTCCCATAAATATGTATCTCAACGAGTTGCTGATTTAATGGGAAAAGACTTTAAGGATCTAAAAATTATCACTTGTCACTTAGGTAATGGTTCCAGCGTTGCCGCGATAAAGAATGGTAAATGTATTGATACCAGCATGGGATTCACACCACTAGAAGGATTACTTATGGGTACTCGTTGTGGTAATATTGACCCAGCCATTATTCCTTTTCTAATGAAAAAAGAAAATATGACTCTGGATCAAATTGATAACTACATTAACAAAAAATCCGGTGTTTTAGGAGTTTCTGGAATTTCCAGCGATTTTAGAGATATTGAAAAGGCTGCTGAAAGCGGCAATGACCGTGCTCAGTTAGCATTAGATATGTTTACATATGAAGTTGTTAAATTTGTTGGTAGTTATGCTGCTGCAATGAATGGTGTAGACGCTATTGTATTTACTGCTGGAGTCGGTGAAAATTCCATTGAAATGCGTGAACATATTTCTTCTAGTTTGGAATATTTAGGTACAAAAGTAGATAAAGAGAAAAATAATATCCGTGGGAAGGAAAGAGAATTTAGCGTAGATGGCTCCAAAGTTAAATTATTTGTCATCCCAACTAACGAAGAATTAGTAATTGCTAGAGATACTAAAACTATCTGCACTAAATAGTTTTAACTATATTTCGTATTACTTTAAAGACTTGGTGTAAACCAAGCCTTTTCTTGTTGACAAAATATAGAGGGGTAGCTATAATTAATGAAGGTCGAGGTGGAAAATGATGATAATTAATGTCTTACAAGCTAAAAAAACAATTGGTAACCGGCAAACATTTGAGTTTATCACTTCTGCTGAAAAAATAGCTATCGAGGGTGAGACTCCCTGGATGGATAGTACTATAAAAGTTGAAGGCGAATTGATAAATAATGGGCGAGTAATAGCTGTTAAAGGTATTATTTCTGCCACTGCTAAACATCAATGTAGTTGTTGTTTAGAGGATTTCACTATTGATATGGAAATTCCTTTCTCCGATAATTTTCAGGAAAATAGTGATGAACCAGCTGATAGTGAAGATGATTTAGCTTATTATACTGGTGATGAAATTGACATTACTGATTTAATTCGTGAAAGTATGATCTTAGCTGAGCCTTTGAAGATCGTATGTAGTAATAATTGCCGTGGATTATGTCCTCACTGTGGTATTAATCTTAATACTGCTCAATGTAATTGTCAGGACAAGCTAATTGATCCAAGGCTTGCAGTATTGCAACAGCTTTTAAAGTGAAATTATGAATCAAGTATTGATAGTAAAATGGTTTGATTTTTTCAATAGCCATCTTGAAACCCTGTTAAGGAGGTGTGTAATAAATGGCAGTACCTAAGCGTAAAATGTCCAAAGCCCGTCGTGATAAACGCCGTGCAAATTGGAAATTAACCGTTCCTGGCTTTGTAGCATGTCCACAATGTCACGAATTGAAAATGCCTCATAGAGTATGTCCTGATTGTGGTCATTACAATGGTAAGGTAGTTATAAAAGCAAAAGCAGAATAAGATCTTACTTAGTGAGCAAGATAAGAGTTAATTGAACTTTTTTCTTGCTCACTGTTTTTTCTTGCTTTTTTAATAGTAACTGATTATAATAGTAACTGATTATAGTAGTAGCTACTAAATTCATCGTAATGAAAACAAAACTAGGTGATATGATGGCGCGAATTCATAAGAAACTACGACAAGAAATGCTCAAAGAAAAAATAGAATCTAATCCTTTTCTTACTGATGGAGAGTTAGCAGCAATACTAAACGTGAGTATTCAAACATTACGTTTAGATCGTTTAGAATTAGGAATACCCGAGTTACGGGAACGCACAAAGCAAATGGCAGAAAATGCGCAAGATAAATTGAAAGCAATTGCCAGCAGTGAAATGATTGGTGAGTTAATCGATTTAGAATTAGATAAGCAAGGAATCTCAATCTTACATATTACGCCTGAAATGGTTTTTGAGAAAACACAAATTGCTCGTGGGCACTATGTTTTCTCACAAGCAAATTCTTTAGCCCTTGCCGTTATAGATGCTCCAACAGCATTGACTGGTGTAGCAAATGTTAAGTATAAAATGCCAATTCATGTTGGTGAAAAATTAATTGCCAAAGCGGAAGTAATACGAAAAAGAGGAAATAAATCCTTCATTTGGGTTAAAACTAGAAACGAAAAACAAGAAGTGTTTCGCGCTAAATTTATTATGGTATCATTAGAACCATGAAAGGAAGACCGTTAATGAAAGTTGCCGTTGATGCCATGGGTAGCGATTATGCACCAGAAGAAATCGTATTAGGAGCAATACAAGCTGCTAACGAGTATCAATGCGAAATTGTTTTAGTTGGAGATCAAACTAAAATCCAAGAAGTATTAGATAAAGTAAATAATTGGGATAGTCAGAGAATTAGCATTCATCATGCCAGCGAAACAATTGAAATGCATGAACATCCAGGAGCAGCTGTTCGCAAGAAAAAAGATGCCTCTATTGTTGTGGCTACACGTTTAGTAAAAGAAGGACTTTGTAATGCCGTTGTATCTGCAGGTAGTACTGGTGCCGCTGTAGCTGCTGCTTTATTTGGTCTTGGTCGTATTCCAGGCGTTGAGCGTCCAACGATTGCTACCCCGATTCCTAATCTCACTGGAACGACTGTTTTATTAGATTCTGGTGCAAACGTAGATGGTAAACCGAAACATTTAGTACAGAGTGCAATTATGGGATCTATTTATGCACAATATATTTTGGATATAAAAACTCCTCGTGTGGGTTTGTTAAATATAGGTGAAGAAGAGACAAAGGGAAATGAGCAAGCCTTGGCTACCTATCCCTTGCTAAAACAATTACAAACCGTTAACTTCATTGGTAATGTGGAAGGCCGAGATATTCCGAAGGGTACAGTTGATGTTGTCGTTTGTGATGGTTTTGTCGGTAATGTAGTGTTAAAATTCGGCGAAGGTCTAAGCAGTGTTATCATGCAATTGATAAAAGAGACTATTAAAAATAGCGGTATTTTAACCAAATTAGCATCGTTAATGATTATACCTGCATTAAAAAACTTAAAACAGAAACTTAATTATGCGGAATATGGTGGAGCACCGCTCTTAGGAGTTAATGGATGTTTTATTATTTGTCACGGCAGTTCTAAAGCAAAAGCTATTAAAAATGCCATCCGCGTCGCTAATGAATTTACACAAAACAAAGTTGTTGAACATATAGGCGAAAATATTGCACAGGAAGGAGTTGTTACTAGTGCAAGTGAAGAATAAAGGTGTAGGTATTATTGGTGTTGGTAGCTATGTTCCCGAAAAAACACTGACTAACAAGGATTTAGAGAGTATTGTAGAAACATCCGATGAATGGATTGTTAGTCGAACAGGAATAAAAGAACGTCATATCGTCGCACCAGGTGTTGCTACATCAGACTTAGCAGCCTATGCGGCTGAAAGGGCATTATTAGATGCTGGGGTATCCGCAGATGAAATTGATTTAATTATTGTTGCTACAGCTACTCCTGATATGCTATTTCCCTCTACTGCATGTCTAGTGCAAGATAAAATCAAGGCTAGTAAAGCTGCTGCATTTGATTTATCTGCAGGATGCTCTGGTTTCGCATATGGTCTAGTGACTGGTAGTCAATTTATTCAGACTGGGCTATATAATAAGATTCTGGTTATTGGTGCAGAAACTCTTTCTACAATTCTTGACTGGAACGACCGTAATACTTGTGTGTTATTTGGTGATGGTGCCGGCGCCGTTGTTTTAGGTGAAGTACCAGCAGGGTATGGTATTTTAGGTATTGATCTTGGTGCTGATGGTTCAGGTGGAGAATTTTTGAAAATACCAGCTGGTGGTTCAAGATTACCAGCAACAAGTGAAAGCGTTAGCCAGCGACTACATTATCTGCAAATGAGTGGTAATGATGTCTTTAAGTTTGCAGTTAAAGTCATGGGGGAATCTGCAGTAAAAGCCTTAGATAATTCTGGATTGTCGTCTGCTGATGTAGATTGTTTAATTCCTCATCAAGCGAACATACGAATTATTCAATCTGCTGCAAAACGTTTAAAATTGCCAATGGAGAAAGTAATAGTAAATGTTGATAAGTATGGAAATACTTCTGCTGCCTCTATTCCTATTGCTTTAAATGAGGCATTGCAGGATAATAAGCTTAAGAATGATGATGTAGTCGTATTTGTCGGCTTTGGTGCTGGACTTACGTGGGCATCTTGTGTCATAAAATGGTACAAGGAGGATAAAACAGTTGTTTAAAAGTAAACTTTGTCAATTATTGAATATAAAATATCCCATATTACAGGGTGGTATGGCTTGGGTAGCTACATCTGAACTTGCAGCTGCTGTTTCAAATGCAGGTGGTCTAGGTATTATTGGAGCTGGCCATATGCCCCCAGATGTTCTTCGTTCAGAGATACAAAAAACAAAAGCTTTGACCAATAAGGTTTTTGGTGTTAATATCATGCTTATGTCTCCATTTGTAAAAGAAGTAATGCAAGTGGTTATTGATGAACGAGTTCCTGTCATTACAACAGGTGCTGGCAATCCTGGCGAGTACATACCCGCATTAAAGGAAATTGGCAGTAAAGTGATTCCTGTAGTAGCATCAGTAGCACTAGCCAAACGATTAGAACGAACTGGCGTTGATGCGATCATTGCTGAAGGTCAGGAAAGCGGTGGTCATGTTGGCGAAATTAGTACGATGTCTTTAATACCTCAAATTGTTGATGCTGTAGAAATACCTGTTATTGCCGCAGGTGGAATTGCTGACAGTCGTGGTGTAGTTGCAGCAATGGCCTTAGGGGCCCAAGGTGTGCAAATAGGTACACGTTTTGTTGCATCACTAGAGTGTATTGCTCATGCAAATTATAAAAATGCTATCTTAAAAGCAAAAGATCGATCAACCATCGTAACCGGAATTGCCACTGGGCATCCAGTACGGGTACTTACCAATAAATTTACTCGTGAATACCACGCAATGGAAAAAAACGGCTCATCTCCTGAAGAACTGGAGCAGCTGGGTGCAGGGAAGCTTCGCATTGCAGCCCGTGAAGGTGACGTAGATTATGGTTCTGTCATGATAGGGCAGATTGCAGGCATGATTACGGACATTAAATCTGTAGAAGATATTATTCAGGATATAGTTAAAGGTATACCAAACATAGTGTCTGGCTTATCTGAAAACGTTTAACTATAGCAAAGGGAAGGTATTTATATGAAAAAAATAGCTTTTGTTTTTCCTGGTCAAGGATCACAGTCTATAGGTATGGGAAAAGAGTTATATGAGCGTTTTCCTGTAGCCAAAGCAGTATTTGATGCAGCAGATGAAGCATTAGGTTTTTCTATTACTAATATGTGTTTTAATGGTCCTGAAGATGAATTGCGAAAAACCGTTAATACACAACCAGCAATACTAACTGTTAGTATTGCACTATATCAAGTATTAAAAGAAAATGGTCTTACCCCTAACATTGTAGCTGGTCATAGTTTAGGCGAATATTCAGCTTTGGTAGCAGCTGGTGCATTGTCTTTTAGCGATGCTGTCCAACTAGTCCGCAAGCGTGGATTATTCATGCAAGAAGCAGTGCCGCTAGGTGAAGGCAGTATGGCTGCTATATTAGGCAGTGAACGTCAATTGGTTGTTGAGATTTGTGAGAAAGCGCAAGTAGAGTTCGGTTCTGTACAAGCTGTAAATTTTAATTGTCCTGGTCAAATTGTTATTGCAGGAAAAACATTAGCAGTTGAAAAAGCTACCGAAATGCTTAAGGCAGCTGGGGCTAAGCGCGCAGTAATATTACCAGTTAGTGCTCCATTCCATAGCACGTTAATGAAACCTGCTGCTGAAAAATTAGCTGTTGAATTGAGTAAAATAACGATCAATGATGCTAGCATACCAGTTGTTGCTAACATTAATGGTCAAGCAATTACCAATAAACAAGAAATTGAAGTTTCTTTAGTAAAACAAGCGGATCACCCCGTAGAATGGGAAGATTGTGTTGCCGAAATTATAAACTTTGGTGCTACTACTTTTGTAGAAGTTGGTCCAGGTAAAGTACTATCATCTTTTACAAAGAAAATTGCTAAAGAAATTGACAATTTAAATGTGGAAGATAGTAATAGCTTAGAAAAAACCCTTGATTATTTCAAGGAGGTTCGTTAAAATGCATTTAGATGGTAAAGTTGCAATTATTACTGGCGCTTCAAGAGGGATTGGTCGTTCCGTAGCAATCCAATTAGCCAAAGTCGGAGCTAAAGTAGTAATTAACTATGCTGGTAACACAGCCGCAGCTGAAGAGGTTAAGAATATAATTGTGGCTGCTGGTGGTCAAGCTATTGTTTGCCAAGCAGATGTTGGCAATATGGAAGCTGTAGATGCAATGATTAAAGAAACAATTGATACTTTCGGCAAAGTTGATATTTTAGTCAATAATGCGGGAATTACTCGTGATAACCTTTTAATGCGTATGAAGGAAGACGACTGGGATGCCGTCATGAATATTAATTTAAAAGGTGTCTTCGCTTGCACTAAGATAGTTTCTCGTATTATGATGAAGCAAAAATCTGGCAAAATTATCAACATGACTTCTGTTGTAGGTTTAATGGGAAATGCTGGTCAAGCAAATTATGCAGCGGCTAAAGCAGGCGTTATCGGATTCACTAAATCTATGGCCAAAGAATTGGCATCTAGAGGAATTACAGTTAATGCAATTGCTCCAGGATTTATTAACACCGATATGACTGCCGTTTTATCTGAGCAAGTAAAAGAAGGTTTAACGGAAAAAATACCTGTAGGAAGATTAGGCAATCCTGAAGATGTTGCAGCTGCTGTAGTATTCTTAGCTTCTGACTCGGCAAACTATATTACGGGTCAAACTTTGAATGTCGATGGTGGTATGGTAATGTAAATAAACGCCTTTTGAAAGGAGGTGAATATCGTGACAACATTTGACAAAGTAAAACAAATATCAGTAGAACAACTTGGAGTTGATGAAGCTGATGTTACTATGGACTCTACGTTTATTGATGATTTGGGTGCTGACTCTCTTGATATCGTTGAGTTAATTATGGCATTTGAAGAGGAATTCAACATTGAAATTCCTGATGAAATAGCTGAAAAAATTAAAGCTGTAAAAGACGCTGTAGACTACATAGAGAAAGAAAAACAAGGTTAATTTTCTGTAGTAAAAGAAGAAGTCCCGTGAAATAATGATTTTTCGCGGGACTTTCTTAAAAAGACAATGTCCTAGCGAATGGAGGAGTTATAACTTGAAACTTCCAGAACTGAAAATAGGTAATTTAGTGGCAAAAGTGCCAATTATACAAGGTGGAATGGCAATTCGAATTTCCACTGCTCGTTTAGCGGCAGCCGTAGGTGAAGCTGGTGGTATTGGATTGATTGCTGCTTCTGGTATGAGCTTTGATGAATTGCGTAAAGAAATTCGCTTAGCGCGATCACTTACGACTGGAATTATTGGAATCAATGCAATGGTAGCAGCAAGGGAATTTGCCGGACTTGTAAAAACAGCAATAGAAGAAGGTATTGATTTAGTAGTTGCTGGTGCTGGATTCTCTCGTGATATGTTTGGTCTGGGGAAAGAATCGGGCACACCGATTGTGCCAATTGTTTCTTCTGCAAAATTAGCTAGAATTTCGGAATCACTTGGAGCTTCTGCCGTAATTGTAGAAGGTAAAGAAGCCGGTGGACATTTAGGTACTGATAAACCCTTACATTTTTTACTTCCTGATATTAAGAATGCAGTGAAAATTCCAGTGATTGGTGCTGGTGGTATTATTAACGGTAGGGATATTGTTGATACACTAAGACTCGGTGCTGATGGCGTGCAAATGGGAACTCGATTTGCAGCCAGTGATGAATCAAATGCTGCACCTGCCTTAAAAGAATTTTATTTAAAGGCTAAGCATGAAGATATTGTTTTAATTAATAGTCCAGTAGGACTACCTGGTCGTGCTATAAAAAATCCATTTGCTGAGAAAATTATTGGAAGTACTGCACCTGTTCCTGAAAGTTGTGATGCATGTTTAAAACATTGTGCAAAAAACTTTTGCATTATCAAAGCGTTAATTCGCGCTCAACAGGGTGATGTAGAAACTGGATTAGTATTTACTGGTGAGTACATTCATAAAATAGATGAAATACTACCTGTTAAAGAAATTTTCAATAGACTTCTTGCAGAGGTCGAGGTTATAAATTAACGTGAGGTGATTCCTTTTGAAAAAACGAGTTGTAATAACAGGGCTAGGTGCAGTTACACCTATTGGAATTGGTAAGGATAAATTTTGGCAGGCACTTTTAGAAGGTAAATCTGGAATTGGTAAGATCACTCGTTTTGATGCAAGTGAATATACTACACAGATTGCTGGGGAAGTTAAGGATTTTGATCCAGCACAATATATAGACAAAAAAGAAGCAAAACGTATGGATAGATTTACTCAGTTTGCAGTAGCTGCTAGTAAAATGGCTTTTGATGATTCCGGTATTGACTTACAATCAGAAGATCTTACTCGAATTGGCACCATGATTGGTACTGGTATTGGCGGAATGGATACTTTGAATGAACAATACAAAAATTTGTTTGATAAAGGGCCAAGCCGTATTAGTCCATTTTTTATACCAATGATGATTGGTAACATGGCCGCCGGACAAACATCTATCACTTTTGGCTTACAAGGTCCATGTAACTGTGTGACTACAGCTTGTGCAACAGGTACAAACGCAATTGGCGATGCATTTAAAGTGATCCAACGTGGTGATGCAGATGTTATGGTTGCAGGCGGTACGGAAGCAGCCATTTCCCCTATTGCCGTAGCAGGTTTTTGTTCTATGAAAGCCTTGTCTACTCGTAACGATGAACCAGAAAAAGCATCACGTCCTTTTGATAAAGATCGCAATGGCTTTGTTATGGGAGAGGGTTCTGGCGTAGTTATCCTTGAGTCTTTAGAACATGCGTTAGCGAGAAATGCACATATTTACGCGGAGATAATTGGTTATGGTTTTAACGCAGATGCTTACCATATTACCGCACCAGCTCCTGAAGGGGCACAAGCTGCTAAATGTATGGCTATGGCTCTTAAGGATGGAGATATAGAACCAGAAGCTGTTGATTATATCAATGCTCATGGAACTTCAACTCCTCTAAATGATAAGAATGAAACATTAGCAATAAAATCATTATTTGGTGAACATGCCTATAAATTGGCCGTTAGTTCTATTAAGTCTATGACTGGACATTTACTTGGAGCAGCAGGCGGAATTGAGTGTATTGCTACTGCCTTAACTATAGAAAATGGCCAAATTCCTCCTACTATTAATTGTGATGAACCTGATGAAGAACTAGATCTAGATTATGTTCCTCATACATCTCGCAAGCAAGTGGTTAATGTCGCACTATCGAATTCCTTAGGGTTTGGTGGACATAATGCAACTATCTTATTAAAAAAATTCCAAAAGTAATATGATATGATTGAGATGCTTACAAAAAAAAGAATGGATTCTTTGGCCAAATTATCGGATCAATTGGGCGTACCATTTACCGATGTAAATTTATTGCACCAAGCTCTTACCCATACTTCTTATGCAAATGAATCAAAAAAAGCAGTTATTTCTCATAATGAGCGACTAGAGTTTCTAGGTGATGCTGTATTAGATTTGATTGTTAGTGAATATCTATTCCGCCAATTAAAGAACCTTCCTGAGGGTGAATTAACAAAAGCCCGAGCGGTAATCGTATGTGAGCCCACTTTGGCTCGCTGCGCTGCCGAGCTTGGTATTGGAGAATACTTGTTTCTCGGAAAGGGCGAAGCTGGTTCTGGTGGTCGTGAACGTGCTTCCATTTTAGCGGATGCTTTCGAGGCTGTAATTGGTGCTATCTACTTAGACAGTGGTTTTCTTAGTGTTTCTAATTTTGTTTTAAGGCAGCTTAATGCGGATTTAAAGTTAGTTGAACGCGGTGAATATGTGAAAGATTATAAAACTGTACTCCAGGAAGTCGTTCAGAAGAAAACGGATAGCAAAATTATCTATGAAATTATTTCGGAGAATGGTCCTGACCATAACAAAATGTTTGAAATAATTGTCTTAGTAAATGGGGATTCTTTAGGTAATGGACTGGGGAAAAGTAAAAAAGAAGCTGAACAACACGCAGCAAAGCAAGCTTTAATGAAACTGGGAATTATAAATACTAACTAATATGGGCGACCGTTAGGTCGTCTTTATTAATTAGCATTTATAATTAATACTAATCTACTAAATTTATCAGAGAGTTTTATAAAAATTAGGGAGGAATTATGAAGCATTTTATTATTCCTGTATTTATTCCACACTTTGGATGTATCCATAGTTGTGTTTTTTGTAATCAACAAAAAATTACTGGCAGAAATACTCCTGTAAACTCTCAAGAAGTAGCAGATATCATTGATGAACATTTGGGTAGAATTACTGAAGAGCGACACATTGAAGTAGCTTTTTATGGTGGAAGTTTTACGGCACTTACTATTGAAATACAATCAGAGTTGCTAAAACCTGCTTATATTGCACTAAAAGCAAAAAAAATTCATGGGATTCGCCTTTCTACTCGTCCAGATTGTATTACAAATGAGATCGTGCAGAACCTTATACAATACGGAGTTTCAACTATCGAATTAGGGGTTCAATCACTTGATAATAAAGTATTAGAAGCAAGTGCTAGGGGACACAGTTGTAGCGATGTATTTGAAGCTGTTACGATTATTAAAAATATGGGATTATTTTGTGGGCTCCAATTAATGCCAGGTTTACCTCAAGAAGACTGGAAAAGTTTGATTCGTACTGCACAGGGCATAATAAAACTTTCCCCAGATTTTATAAGGATTTACCCCACGCTAGTAATAGCCCATACACGCCTAGCTGATATGTACCATGAAGGAAGTTACAAAGCACTATCCTTAACCACTGGAGTCGCATATGGAGCGTTTTTGAAATTACTTTTCGATCAGTATAAAATACCAGTCATTCGAACTGGTTTGCAAGCAACAGAGGAATTAGATAAAAGCAGCGTGGTCCTAGCCGGTCCTTATCATCCCGCCTTTGGTGAAATGGTTGATTCTTATATTTTTTATGTTATGTTAGCCCATTTCGCAGAATTAGTACTTTTATTAAAGGAAAGTATCGAAGAAATTATTATTCATCATCATCCTCGTGATACGTCTAAAATTAGAGGTGTGTCCAACAGTAATATGAAAAGATTCAAATCTACTTATAATGCTAAAAAAACTATTCTAAAGCAAGATGGCTTACATATGAATGAAGTAATCGTTGAGTACCAAGGTATATATTATGTTATTAATAAAAAAATGTTATTTTATATTTAATTCTAAAAAAGGAATTTAAAGGAAATCGATAGAATACTATATAGTGTAGTAAGTCCTGATCCCAAAAGGAGGTTAGCGAATGGATGTGCTCAAAGTATCTGCACAATCAAATCCTAAATCTGTAGCAGGAGCCTTGGCTGCAGTGTTACGAGAAAGAGGTTCTGCCGAAGTACAGGCAGTAGGTGCCGGCGCAGTTAATCAAGCTATTAAAGCAGTTGCAATAGCTCGTGGGTTTGTAGCGCCGAATGGTATTAATTTAATTGCGATTCCTGCTTTTGCCGAGATTGTTATTGATGGTGAACAACGTACTGCTATCCGTTTTATTGTGGAGCCCAGATAGAAACTTTACATTGCTAAGTTCCTAAATGTAGTCAGGAACTCCTAGTATTCTTATTTAGAATTAGAAATTAATAACTTTAATTTCGTAAAAGAACCTGTTTGCTATGCAAACAGGTTTTTTATTCAAGCATGTTGTATAAAGCTTTGACACATGGTAGAATTTTAAGGTTAGGGTTAATTGAAGAAATAATTAAATTAATAATAATTATATGTGTGGTGATTTAGTTTGTTATTGCGCAGGCTTGAAGCGTATGGATTTAAATCTTTTGCTGACAAAACAGAAGTAGAATTCGGTCCTGGTATTACTGCTATTGTTGGTCCAAACGGCAGCGGTAAAAGTAATATCTCTGATGCGATTCGTTGGGTGCTTGGAGAGCAAAGTATACGTAATTTACGCGGAACTAAAATGGAAGATGTAATCTTTGCGGGTAGTTTAGGACGTAGGCCTCTAGGGGCAGCTGAAGTCTCCGTAGTTTTTGACAATAGTGATGGAACATTGCCCTTAGATTTTAATGAAATAATTATCACTCGTCGCGTTTTTCGTTCTGGTGATAGTGAATATTTCATTAATAAAGCAGCTTGCCGTTTAAAGGATATTTATGAATTATTAGCTGATACAGGTCTAGGCAGGGATGCTATGACTGTTATAGGACAAAATAAAGTGGATGAAGTCTTAAATAGTAAACCCGAAGAACGTCGTTTATTATTTGAGGAATCCGCTGGCATTTCCAAATATAAACAGCGAAAAAAAGAAGCATTACGCAAATTAGAAGATACTACGCAAAATCTGATTCGAGTTTCAGATATAACAAATGAGATTGAGGATCAACTTGTACCCTTAAAAGAAAGCGCTGAACGTACAAAACAATATAATTCATTAAAGACAGAACTAACTTCCTGCCAAGTAACATTACTTTTGAATACATTAGAAAAATCAGAGAAAATGATAGAAAGTGCTAGCTTGCAGAAAGACCATTTAACAGTAGAAGAACTTACTATTAGTACTAATTTGAGTTTAAAAGAAACGGACAAAGAAAAGTTAACAACGGAGCTCATACAAACAGAAGAAAAACTTACCTTCTATACTACATCGATTAATCAAGCAGACACAGAATTAGAAAGGCTTCACGGCAAAGTAGCCGTACTAGAAGAGCGAATTCTGCAAGGCAAACGTAATCAGGATCGAATAATAGATGAGCTAACTCGTATGGAAAAGCAGAAAAGTGAGCTAGAGAGAAAAAACAGTGAGATAAATGAAACTCTTTCTGAGAAGAAAAAACTGACTGAAAATCTGCAACAAATTTTAGTAGATAAGAATGTACTTTATCAAAATATAGTTACAACGTTAGAGCAAGCGGAAAAACAGTTAGAAACTAGCAAGGAAAAAACACTTATCTTTTTGCAAGAGGTTATTGAAGAACGAAACCGACTCGCAACAATAAAAGATGATATTAAAAGAATTGATTTACGCCAAGATAACTTCGATCAGGAATATCAAAATTATAATATCCAGCTAAAACAAGCGGAAGAAGCATATAATAAGATCCTAACGGAAAACGAAGCAATAAAAACAAAAGTAAATGAATTGAATGAAGAGAATAAATCTTTATTAACTGCAAGAAAAACCCTTGAAGAAAAGTTACAAACCATATTACAACAAGAAAAACAACTTACTACCCAAGTGAATGAATCGCACTCACGCTTTAAAATACTATCGAGTATGCAAAATGAGTATGAAGGATTTTCTCGTGGTATTAAAAGTGTTTTGAAAAGTAAAGCCAGTTGGCATAGCGGTATTTGTGGTGCTGTTGCTCAAAATATAACCGTACCTGATAACTATATTACAGCTATCGAAATTGCATTAGGTGGTGCCCTGCAATATATTATTACGGAGAATTCAGAAACCGCCAAACAAGCAATGCAATTTTTAAAAAATGAACGACTAGGACGTGCTACTTTTCTGCCACTCGATACAATTAAACCTTTCAAACGTCGAGAATCTGATTTAACGATTGCAGAGCTTCCCGGATCACTAGGATTTGCTGCGGATCTTGTATCTTGTGAGCCTCGCTATCGTGAGGTAATAGAATTTTTATTAGGTCGTACTATTATTGCAGAGAATATTGATATTGCCCTTATCATTGCTAAAAAATCTGGCTTTTCCATAAAGATAGTTACACTGGACGGACAAGTATTAAATCCTGGTGGCTCTATGACAGGTGGTAGTACTAATAAACGGGAATCTAGTTTTTTAGGCCGAAATAATGAAATAGAAGCGATTAAGGCAAATATAGAATCTATGACACAGGAACTAACTACAATCCAAGCTAATGTAGTTACACTACAAAATGATACACTACATATTGATAATAAGGTAACTTCACTTCAGAAAAATCGCCAGCTTATTGAAATTCGCGTAGCTGAGATTACTGTCCATACTGAAAAATTAATGTTTGAAAAAGAACGGCTTACCTCGTTATTGGCTACAATTGCAGACTCAAAAACTTCCTGTATACAGGAAAAGGCACAGTTAGTATTAGCGTTATCTCAAAGTGAAAAAGCAATTAATACACTTGAAGATCGTGATAATCAACACAAGGAATTTATTACGATTGGACAAAAGAAATGTAAGGAATTACAAGGTTCAAAAGAAATTTTACAAGCAAGTTTAACAGATATTAAAATTGACATTACAGCCCTGCAGCAAGAAATTACCGCTATTACTACAAATTATGAACAATATGAAGAATCGAAGGAACTGATTAAGAGTCAGCTGCAAAACTTACTCGTAGAAAAGGGCAATATTACAGAACAAATAGAATTAGCTAATCAAGAGCTAATAAGTAATTCAAATAAACATCAAGTATTATCTGAAGAAAAGATCAATTATGAGCAGCATCATAAAACCCAATATGGAGTAAAACTTACCCTCTTAACAACGTTACAGCATCTTGAAAAAGAGTTAAAAGAGTTAAGGCGCAAACATCATGAAATACAGACACGTCTACATGAAAGTGAGCTTTTAGCCACAAAGTATAACTACGAAATAACGCACTCCATGGAACAATTAGAACAACAGTTTTCCTTAAATATAGAGCAAGCTAAAGAACTTTACCGTACTGAAAGCATTGATATAATTTCGAGTATGGTAAAAAATTTAGAAAATGAACTTATCTTATTAGGCCCAGTTAATCATGCAGCCGTCGAAGACTATATTCGCTTACAAGAAAGATGTGATTTTCTGCAAAAGCAGTACCAAGACCTAACGCAAGCCAAAGAATATTTGGCCTCCATTATTACTGACATTGATAATACAATGTCAACAAAGTTCTTACTCGCTTTTACCAAAATTAATGAGCATTTTAGTAATATTTTTTCACGCTTATTCGGTGGTGGACAAGCTCAGTTAAAATTGGTGGATCCAGATAATATTTTGAGTACAGGTATTGAGATTATTGTACAGCCACCAGGTAAAAAGTTACAAAACTTAATACTATTATCAGGTGGGGAACGGGCTCTTACTGTTATTGCACTTCTATTTGCTTTTTTAGCGTACCGTCCAGCACCATTTATTGTAGTGGATGAAATCGATGCCCCTTTAGATGAAGCAAATATAGACCGCTTACGCGATTTTCTACGCGATTATGCAGAGCATACCCAATTTATAGTTGTTACCCATCGTAAAGGAACTATGGAAGCTGCTAATATTATACACGGTGTTACTATGGAGCAATCAGGGATATCACGTTTAGTTTCAGTTAAATTAATGGATAAAATAGGATAATAACGAACGGAGGAGTATTGAAATATGGGCTTTTTTGATAAATTAAAAGCAGGTTTAGAAAAAACCAGAAAAAATCTTACAGAAAAAATTGAGCAACTGGTCACTGGCTATGCCACAATCGATGACGAATTCCTTGATGATTTGGAAGCCATATTATTATCAGCAGATGTCGGTGTGCATACAACCAGTAAACTAATGGTTGATATAAAAAAAGGTATAAAAAGTAAAGAAATTAACAGTCCAGAAGATTTAAAACCGTTTTTACAGAATAAAATTAGCGCTATGTTATCAGATGATGTAATGGAAACAAATATGGCGACTAATCCACCTACCGTAATTGTAGTAGTTGGGGTGAATGGTGTGGGAAAAACTACTACAATCGGTAAATTAGGTCAATACTATCGAGATCAAGGTTATAAAGTGATGTTAGCAGCGGCTGATACTTTTCGCGCTGCAGCCATTGATCAATTAGAAATATGGGGTACAAGAACAGGATCTGAAATCATCAAACATAAGGAAGGCTCCGATCCTGCAGCCGTAGCTTTTGATGCTGTACAATCGGCCAAAGCAAAAAAAATGGACATAGTTATTATTGATACAGCTGGACGTCTTCATACTAAATCCAACTTAATGGAGGAATTGAAAAAAATAGGACGAGTTATTAATCGCGAAATTCCCGATGCACCTCACGAAACATTGTTAGTACTGGATGCCACTACGGGACAAAATGCCATTAACCAAGCAAAATTATTTGGAGAGGCAATCCCATTGTCTGGTATTGTACTCACAAAACTTGATGGTACAGCCAAGGGTGGCGTTGTTATCGCTATTAAAAATGAACTCAATTTACCTGTAAAATGGGTAGGGGTAGGGGAGACAGCCAATGATTTACGTCCTTTCATACCTCAAGATTTTGTTCAAGCACTCTTCGCTGACAAGTAAAAACACTTGACACTAAATAGGGTTTGTTTTATAATATGGGTGTAAAGCATTTTCCCTTGTCAGTAAAGAGGTGATTTTAATTGTTAGATAAAGTTTTGCATATTATAGCGCTGTTTGATTTTTACGGTGCCTTATTGACTGATAAACAACGTCTTTCTATGGAAATGCATTATCTCAATGATTTATCGCTAGCTGAGATCGCTGATGAACTGGGAGTAACTAGACAAGCAGTTCATGATATATTAAAGAGGGCAGAACAAGTTCTTATTGATTATGAAGATAAATTGAAGTTTGTTGAACGGCATCAACGTGAACAACAAGCTATACAACATATATATCAATTGATAGGTGAATTGCCAGATGAAATACGGCAATTGCCTAAGTTACATTTAGCAGTGCAAGAGTTGAATTGTTTGTTAGACTATTCAAAAGAGGTGTAGTATGGTTTTTGAAGGGTTAGCCGATAAGTTACAAAATACTTTTAAAAAATTGCGTGGTAGAGGCAAATTATCAGAAGCTGATATTAACGATGCAATGCGTGAAGTACGGATGGCGCTATTAGAAGCGGATGTTAATTTCAAAGTTGTAAAAGATTTTATTGCTAAGATAAAAGAGCAGGCTATTGGACAAGAGGTCATGCAAAGTCTTACACCAGCTCAATTCGTAGTGAAAATTGTAAATGATGAATTGACTGCTCTGATGGGTGGAACACAAAGTCGTATAACAGTTTCCTCTAGACCGCCAACTGTCATTATGTTAGTTGGGTTGCAAGGTGCTGGTAAGACAACTACAGCTGGTAAATTAGCTCTTTTGCTTAAAAAGCAAAGTAAGCGTCCATTGCTAGTAGCTGCTGATATATATCGTCCTGCTGCTATAAAGCAGTTACAAGTTTTAGGTGGACAGCTCGATATACCCGTTTTTACTCTTGAAGATTCCAAAGATGCTGTTCTAATTGCCCAAAAGGCAGTCGAATACGCTAATTCCTATGCTCGGGATACTGTCATTATTGATACTGCTGGTCGATTACACATTAATGAAGACTTAATGCAGGAACTAAAATCAATAAAAACAACAGTTAAGCCACACGAAATACTTTTGGTTGTTGACGCAATGACAGGACAAGATTCTGTTACTGTGGCGGAATCTTTTAATAAAGATCTAGGCCTAGATGGGGTTATTTTAACAAAACTTGATGGGGATGCACGCGGTGGTGCGGCCCTATCAATTAAAGCTGTTACTGGTTGTCCTATTAAATTTGCCGGTATGGGCGAAAAGCTTGATGCTCTTGAAGTATTTCATCCTGATCGAATGGCATCCCGCATTTTGGGCATGGGAGATGTGCTTAGCTTAATTGAAAAAGCTGGTGCTTCCATTGATTTGGAACAAGCCAAAGAAATGGAGAAAAAATTTCGTAAAGAAGATTTTAATCTAGATGATTTCTTAACTCAATTGCAACAAGTGCGTAAGTTAGGCCCCTTAGATCAAATCTTAGGCATGCTACCTGGCATGGGGGATTTAAAAAAATTAAAAGATGTAGAAATTGATGAAAAAGAATTAACACGTACGGAAGCCATTATACGTTCTATGACGAAAAAAGAGCGTCGAGATGCTTCCTTGATAAATGGCAGTCGTCGTAAACGTATTGCTATTGGTAGTGGAACTAGAGTACAAGATGTGAACAAATTACTCAAACAATTTGCAGAGGCAAAAAAAATGATGAAACGTTTTCAAGATATGCAAAAAGGCGGTAAAAAATCCTTTGGTGGGTTTAAATTGCCCTTCATGCAAAAATAGTTTAAAATGAGTATTCTATGAAGGAGGTGATTTTTGTGGCAGTAAAAATTCGTTTAATGCGTATGGGTGCGAAGAAAAACCCTTTCTACCGTGTAGTTGTGGCTGATTCCCGCGCTCCTCGTGATGGACGTTCTATCGAAACTTTAGGACATTATGATTCCACTGTTGAACCTGCAATTGTTAAAATTGATGAAGATAAAGCCATCAGTTGGATGCAAAAAGGTGCACAACCTACTGATACCGTTAAAGCTCTTTTCAGTAAGGCTGGTATCATGAAAAAATGGGATGAACTAAAGCGTACAAAGAAAGAGGCGTAATTGACTATGAAAGATTTAGTTGGGGTTATCGCCAAAGCATTAGTTAAAAACCAGGACCAAGTTAGTGTCACCGAATCCGTTGATGCTGACACCACTATTTATGAGTTGCATGTAGCCTCTGAAGATATGGGGAAAGTTATTGGCAAGCAAGGTCGTATTGCAAAAGCAATGCGGACGGTTGTCAAAGCAGCAGCTACTCGTGAAAACAAGAAAATAATGATAGAAATAATTTAGTTCGTGTATAATTACACGGCTAAATTATACAAACTATTAGAAAAGGTTCAGATGCAAGTCACGCTTTTAAGAAGAATGTAGTAAAATACATCTCCTTAAAAGCGCTACATTGCAGATGGGCCTTTTCCAACAAAAATAGGAGAGTGGACAAACATGGATAGTATTACATTAAAGTGTCCAGTAACCATTAAAGCTAAAGTTACAGAAGAACTCAAAAAGAATTTGGCAGCTGAAATTCAAGAAAACATACGTAAAGCAGATATTGAATTACAACAAATTGAATTTCATGCGAAACGTATGCTAAATGAACAAGCCATGGCAGATGCGCAAGGCCTTACTGCACTTCGCCAACAAATTGATGGTGAAACTCAAAAACGTCTTGAGTACAAAAACCATATGACAGAAAAGCTAAAAGAAACAGCTCAATTGGAACTTGGTGCAGAAATTGCTCAAGGAACTTTAGAACAAATCGTTACAGTAAAAGTTGGCGATGATTTACATAAGTTTATGAATGCTGAAATTTTGCTAGAAGATGGCAAAGTTATCGCTTTTAGAAACTAATTATTATGATGGATAATATGATTGTAATTGGGAAAATTGGTGCCCCTCAAGGGGTGCGAGGTGAAGTTCGTGTTACACCCTTAACCGATTTTCCGGAGCGATTTCGTGAGCTAAAAACTGCATTACTTGATGATGGAACTAGTTTGCCTATCGAAAGTGTTAGATATCATCAACAATTTGTTTTACTAAAATTCCGTGGAATGGATAATCGAAATGATATTGAACATTTACGAGGGAAATTAATAAAAGTAGAACGTAAGGACTTGGTACAATTACCAGCTGGCCATTATTATATCTTTGATATTGTTGGTCTAGAAGTATATACCGAGGAAAAAGAGTACCTAGGTAAGGTTACAGATGTTTTGGAAACAGGTAGCAATGATGTCTATATTGTTGAACAAAAGGATAAGCAACCTTTACTAATTCCAGCACTAAAAAGCGTAGTCTTACAAATTGACATTCCTAGTGGCAAAATGATTGTAAAATTACAGGAATGGGAAGAATAATGCGTATCGATGTTGTATCATTATTTCCTGAAATGTTTACTGGTCCTTTGGGGCATAGTATTATTAAAAGGGCACAAGAAGCTGACATTTTAAAGGTCAATGTGACAAATCCACGGGACTTTACGTTTGACAAACACAACATTGTTGATGACTATCCTTTTGGTGGTGGAGCTGGTATGGTAATGAAGCCAGAGCCTATTTTTCGTACTGTAGATAGTATTATTGCAGCAAGCAATATTACAAATCGACGAGTTATTTTAATGTGCCCTGGCGGTTATCGACTTGATCAGGCAAAGGTTAAGGAATTAGCCAATTATGACCAACTTATCTTATTATGTGGACATTATGAAGGTATCGATGAGCGAGTTAGGTTGCACTTAGTAGACGAAAGCATCTCCATCGGTGACTATGTACTAACAGGTGGCGAACTACCAGCTATGGTAATTGTTGATTCTGTTGCTCGTATGTTACCTGGAGTTCTTGGCTCTAGTAGTTCAGCTCCAGAAGATTCTTTTTATAATGGTTTGTTAGAATATCCTCAATATACACGACCACGAGAATTTGAAGGTATGAAAGCACCAGACATACTATTATCTGGCGACCATGCCAAGATTAACCGCTGGCGCAATAAAGAAGCACTAAAAAACACTCTTGAGCGCCGGCCAGATTTACTGAAAAATAAAGAATTAAGCCCAGATGATGCTAAATTATTAGCAGAAATTATAGCTGAGCAGACTGGAGACTAATATGGCTTTACCAATTTATCTCGGCTTAGTACACCACCCGATCTACAATAAAAATAATGAAATTATCACTACGGCGATTACTAACTTTGATATTCACGATATTGCACGTACTTCCCGGACCTATGATATAAAAAAATACTTTATTATTCATCCACACGAAAGCCAAACTATGTTGGCAAAGGAAATAATGGATTACTGGCAACATGGTTATGGTGGAGAATATAACCCGGACCGTCGTGAAGCATTTAGTGTATTAGATATTAAAGCAGATATTAAAAGTGCTGTAGAATACATTACTGAATGTGAAGGTAGCAACCCCCTAATTGTTACCACAGATGCTCGCACCTTCCCAAATACTATCTCATATAAAAACATGAGAGATCAGATTGACCTTAGTGGCAGGCCTTGCCTCATTTTATTTGGGACTGGTTGGGGTATTGAAAAATCAGTAATGGAAGAATTTGATTATATTCTAGAACCAATTTATGGCCCTGGTGATTATAACCACTTACCAGTACGAGCAGCTGTGGCTATTATTTTAGATCGGCTGTTAGGTGAAAAATGGTGGGAGTCATAATAACATTCTGTAATCTCATAATCTACTTGAGTTTATAGAATTGATATGTTATAATTTTTAAGGTGTAACGGACGGTCCACTGCACAATGTAAGAATGGATTGGCATGAACGTCTAGGATAAGGAGGAAATATATATGAATATGATTCAAGCATTAGAACAAGAACAACTACGTCAGGATATCCCTGCATTTAAGCCAGGAGATACTGTACGCGTTCATGTAAAAGTTGTCGAGGGTACTCGTGAGCGTATCCAGGTGTTTGAAGGTGTTGTTATTGGTAGAAGCAATGGCGGAATTCGCGAAACATTTACTGTTAGACGTGTTTCTTACAACGTCGGTGTAGAACGTACATTCCCTGTGCATTCCCCACGTTTGGAAAAAATTGAAGTAGTACGTAAAGGTATCGTACGCCGTGCTAAATTATACTATCTGCGTAAACTTAAAGGTAAAGCAGCTCGTATTAGAGAAAGACGGTAAATACTTAGGGACTGTTTTCAGTCCCTTTTCTTCATTTGCGAAGGAGGTTTTACAGTGAGTAACACTAATTTAGGCGAAGAGGTAAAAGATTGGGTAGTCTCAATTCTTATTGCTGTCGTATTAGCCTTTTTTATCCGATATTTTATTGTTGAACTCTATATGGTAGAGGGTCCTTCTATGCGTCCCACCTTAGTGAATAGTGAGCGACTCGTAGTAAATAAGTTTATCTATCGCTTTAAAAGTCCTGAAAAAGGTGATGTATTAGTTTTTCGCTACCCTAAAGACCCTAGCCGTGATTTTATCAAGCGGGTTATTGCTGTAGCAGGAGATACTATTGAAATAAAAGAGGGTCGCGTATTTTTGAATGGTCAATTATTAAATGAAACTTATATTCTAGAAAAAACCCGTGGCTCCTATCCTTTGTCTACTGTACCTGAAGGGCATATCTTCGTTATGGGAGATAATCGTAACAATTCGGAAGACAGTCGTTTCCGAGATGTTGGTTTTGTACCTCTAGAAATGATTAAAGGTAAAGCGGTTATGATATTTTGGCCACTTGATCAATTAAAAACTCTCCCTTAAAGTAGAGAATAGCGTAATAGAGAGTGATAACAATGGATGATTTGAATATTAACTGGTTTCCTGGACATATGACAAAAGCTCTGCGGATGATCCAGGCAAATCTAAAATTAGTCGATGTAGTTATTGAATTACTGGATGCCCGTATTCCTGTAAGTAGTGCAAATCCAGTCATTCATCAAATACTCGAAGGAAAGCCGCGAGTAGTAGCCTTAAATAAAATTGATTTGGCTGAACCAGAGTATACCAAGCAGTGGATAGAATATTTCCACTCACAAGGTTTACAAGTAGTTGCCTTAGATTCGATGACTGGAAAAGGTACTAAAGAACTAGTCAGCCAAGTAGAAAAGCTAGGTAGTCTAAAAGCTGCAAAATTAGTTTCAAAAGGCGTAAATGCTCGGGCAGTGCGAGCAATGATTTTAGGAATTCCTAATGTCGGCAAGTCATCTCTTATTAATCGTTTACTAGGGATGAAGGCTGTACGTACTGCTGATAAACCAGGTGTCACTCGGGGTAAACAATGGATTACGATTGGCAAAAATTTAGAATTATTAGATACACCAGGTGTATTGTGGCCAAAATTTGAAGATCCGGAAGTTGGATTTAGACTAGCCATGACTGGTGCAATCAATGATGATATCTACGATATTGAAAAAGCGATGTCGAAAATGCTACTATTCTTACGTGAAAATTATAGCCAACGTTTAATTGAACGATACAATTTGACCTCACCATTACCAGAAGATTCAATTGAACTATTAGGCCTTATTGGAGCACGGCGCGGTTGTTTACGCAGCGGTGGAGTCATTGACTATGAGAAAGCTAGGCGTATGATACTTAATGAATTTCGTAATAGTAAGTTAGGAGTATTTACTTTAGATCGGCCGAATGAGCGTGAATAATGAGTGAATGAAAAGGAGTGGTATCCAATACCATTTCTTTTTTTGTATTATTATATCTTGGGAAAAAAACCAAAAAGGAATTAGCAATCTTAACGAGAATATTAATATAATTAATAGCAATACCTTTTGGAGGTAGCAAAATAGTGAATGTAGAACAAATGACGGTAGCACAAATTTCGAATATTCTAGAACAAAATAATGTATCAACTTCTATGATTAACAGTTTAAAACAAGATCCGAGAGTTTCAATATCTCGTTTACTAGAAAAGTGGCAGAAAAGCCAGGAGAAAACGTTACTAGAGCAACAGCGCATTCAAGGTCTTTATGAACAGGAACGTAAACTAGTAAGTGAGGGTTATAACTTCATCGCAGGTGTTGACGAGGCCGGTCGTGGTCCTTTAGCAGGTCCATTAGTTGTCGGTGCTGTTATATTGCCAATTGGTTGCCATATACCACTCATCAACGACTCCAAAAAGCTATCTGCTAAGCAACGAGAAGAGTTGTATTACATAATAAAAGAAGTAGCTATTGGAGTACAGCATAAAGTTATTGATATTGATATTATTGACAATTTGAATATTTATAAGGCAACTGTATTTGGCATGTATAGTGTTATTAATGAATTGCTGCCTCAGCCGCAATCTGTATTAATTGATGCTGTACCTTTACCTGATTTAGCATTGCATTCCTTATCGCTAATTGGTGGCGATGCCATAAGCGCCTCCATTGGAGCAGCGTCTATCATTGCTAAAGTAGAACGAGATAATCTCATGTTAGAGTTCGATAAGCAATTCCCTGAGTATGGTTTTGCTAAACATAAGGGTTATGGAACTCCTGAGCATTTAAAGGCATTACAACAGTATGGGCCTTGTCCGATTCATCGAAAAAGTTTTGAACCTATTAAGTCTTGGGAGAAGACATGCTTATGAGTAATAAAGAAACAGAAAAACCCAAACAGGCCATTGCTTTAACTTATCAAAATACAAATGGCAATGCTCCCAAAGTAGTAGCGAAAGGCACTGGTTTTATTGCAGAAAGAATTATGTCTACTGCGAAGCAAAATTCGATTCCCGTATATCAAAATAAAACCTTAGCTAGTATGCTAATGGCAGTAGAGTTAGATAGAGAAATCCCGCCCGAGTTATATCAAGCGGTCGCAGAGGTCCTAGCATATATTTATTATATCGATAAAAAAATGAATAACTCCTAACAATGTGCATTATTGAAAATGAGAATATTATATTTCTTAAGACAACATCAAAGTAGCAGGATGTTGTTTTTTTTCGGGGAATATTGTATTGAGGTGTTTAATTGTGAATACGGTTCAGACAGGAGATATTGGGGAACAGGCTGCTACAGATTATTTACTTCGAGCTGGATATGATATAATAGAACGAAAATATCGCAGTAAGATTGGCGAAGTAGATATTATTGCCAGAATTAAAAATACCATTGTCTTTATAGAAGTAAAGACGAGACGTAATACTAACTATGGTTTTCCTGCAGAAGCTGTAACATATCGAAAGCAGAAAAAAATAATTAATACTGCCCTTTGTTATCTACAACAAATACATAACTCAAATATGTCTTGTCGTTTTGATGTAATCGAAGTCTTTTTAACAGAAAATAATAAGATAACCTATAACCATATTACAAATGCATTTATTAAATAAGGGGTGGGTAATATAATATGCGAATTATAGTTGGCATTACCGGTGCAAGTGGCGGTATTTACGGTATTAGATTAATCGAAGTACTAAAAAAAGCAGGATGTGAAATTCATGCAGTAGTATCAGAGCATGGTTGTCAGGTTCTAGAATATGAATGTGGTGTAACGCAAGAGATGATTAGAGAACAAGTAGATTTTTTACATGATATAAAAAATATTGGTGCGTGCATTGCCAGCGGGTCTTTCAAAACAGATGCAATGATAGTTGTACCTTGCTCTATGCGCACAGTTGCTAGTATCGCTAATGGAATTGCAGACAATTTGCTAATACGTGCGGCTGATGTAATGTTAAAGGAAGGACGCAAATTGATTCTTGTCCCTAGAGAAACACCTCTTAATGCTATACATTTAGCGAATATGCTGAAATTATCTCAATTGGGTGTTAGGATCGTACCTGCCAGCCCTGGATTTTATCACCGTCCCACTACAATAAACGATCTAACTAATATGATGGTTGGTAAAATTTGTGATACCATTGATATTGACCATGATTTATTTCCTAGATGGCAAGGTGAATAGAATTACACAGAAACACACTTTACCGGAAGATTTACTCCAGATGCATGTCTTTCGTCTTAATGGTCGTCAAGCAAACAAATAAATTCCAAAAAAGATACTTAATTATATTTGTTTAGTTTCATATCTTACCTAAATAGATTTTCCCTAAAATCACCAAAGAGAATAATAGTTTCCTTTTTTGCGATTAATTAGTTAATTGAGGTCAGTGAACATAAATTCACTAACCTCAATTTTTTATTTCCTCATATTACTATATGGATGCCTATCAATTAGGTAGTACATAATTTAAAAAGACTAACGAGGATATCAGTCAGCCTAAAAAAAGAACCCTTAAAGATCTGCGTTGCTGTAAATATTGATCATTACATACGTATACGCAATCTTCAATTCCCACAAGCGTCACTCCTTCACTGTGTTTTATAATGAGACCTTATGAGGACTGACCCGAGTAATTACTAGATTAAATCAGTGTTCAACTTTAGAAACTCTAGGCAGCCACCCTCGATGAAGCATTAACTGTACTAAATGATAGCCCCATAGCAATCCACTGTTCAATAATTTATTAATACCGAAGATAATTTCAAGCTGATAACATTGCTGTAATGTTAAAAATAGGACCAACTGAAACGCTCTTGCTATATTTCCAATGGCTATAGCAATTTCCATATCTGTTAACCGAACGTCTTTAGGATAGTCCACATTATCATATAGAGGATGTGGGGCAAAGTGTACATCCGGTAGTTCCCCGTCTCCGTCCCGCATAAGCTCTTCACATGTTTCAATTGCTGGAATCGTTTCCTCATAGATAGCTTTCTTGATTAACTCCTTAAGCTCGGGATCCTGAGCTTGGTTGTATAATGAACTGAGCATTGAAATATTGTGCCTTGCTTGAAGTATTATCCCAAATAGACCAGCAGCCTCCATATAGTTTACCGGCTCCTTGTCAATCACTGATTGTACAAGTGTGCGTGTATATACCTTTACCTGATCTGTAATTTTCAACGATAATTCCTCCTTTATAATTCTCATAAGTAGTATGTCTTCCTCGTTTATTTTTAGTAGTAAACAAACATGTAATTATTATTTTGAAGACAACTTTCCTATTGAAAGGTTTTAATGATATTCTAAAAAAACCACTATAGGGTATCGCAAGTGACTGACTGCATTGTGAAATCCCATTATCTTGTATATGCCTAACAATGCCTACATTTTATATAATCGTTTGTGGCATAAATCAACAAATGCCTGTAAAGCAGGTGATAACCATTTATCACGATGATAAGCTAACTGGGCCTGAATATTAAAGATGGGCCCCTGCCAACTAAGGGCAATTAGACTACCGGATAGTAACTCTCTTGCCACTGCACGTTGTGATAAGAAAGTAATACCGAGGCCGTGAACGGCAAATTGGCGAATGACTTCTATACTACTAATCTCTAAAATGGAATGGGGAGTTATTTGATATTGCCTGAGCATGCCTTCAAATAGTAAACGATAGCTGCAACCTGGCTCAGTGAGCAGGAGTGCTTGCCCAGACAAATCTTTCGGCAGGACAGTGTCTGCATGGGATAGAGGATGTTCTGGGGACACCAAAAGAGACATAGGTTCCGGAAATAATTGATAAACTATGAGATCACGATCTTGCAAGGGTTCATCAAGAAATAAAGCTATATCCAATGTCCCTTTACGTAAAGCATTTCGAAAATTTTGGCAAGTATCGAAGCGAAGTTGCAAGTCCACCTGTGGATAAGTTTTACAATAGTCTTTGACTAAAGCAGGAAGTATTTCTGCACATAAGGATTCAGGTGCACCGATCAATAATTGACCGTTTGGTGTATCCGGATTTTTTACTTCTGTTTCAGCTTGTTTGGCAATGTTTAATAAGGCAAGGGCATGACGATATAATATTTTACCGGAAGTAGTTAATTTAGCTTGGCGCCCTATTCGTTCAAATAAGCAAGTTTGTAATGATTCTTCCAAAACTTTAATTTGCCCAGTAATAGTGGATTGGGCATAGCCGAGATGCTGAGCAGCTGCGGTAAAGCTACCAGTATGAATAATAGTGACAAACGTTGTGAGGTTTTTTAAATCCAAGACAATTCCTCCATCCATCGGATTTTATAAAGTATTACATCGGAACTATCAATTTTACCGATATATAATTGTATGCTATTATAACAGGTAATACAAATAGTTCCAAGGATTTAATAATGGGGGAGAACGAAATGGAACAAAAATTTAGAAGAAATATTGGATGGTTACAGGGAAGTGCCATGACAATAGGTGCTGTGTTAGGGTCTGGGGTATTAGTATTACCAAGTTTAGCCGCTAATATGGCTGGACCGGCCTCCTTAATAAGTTGGTGGCTGATGGGTGTATTAACAATTCCCCTAGTAATTGTATTAGCAAAATTATCTACTTTGTACCCTAGTGCTGGAGGAATTGCCGCCTATGCCCGACAAGCTTTTGGAGAAAGCGCAGGTCGTATTACAGGTTTCTTGTTCTTGGGGACCGTGCCATTTGGTGCACCCATTTGTGCGTTGATTGGCGCTTATTATTTAGGGCATTTCTTTCTCTTAGATGCTGGTGGTATTACTATTATTGCTCTAGGCATGCTGATTATTGCAGTATTGGCTAATTATCGCGGCATACGTTTTTCGGGCAATGTGCAAGCATTAGTGGTTATAGGGATCGCAGCTGCTCTACTGGCTAGTATTATAGCTGCTTGGCCGATGGTGCGAAAAGAATCTTTTTATCCTTTTGCCCCCAATGGGTGGATACCGCTAGGCACAGTGATGACAGTCCTATTTTGGGCCTTCGTTGGATGGGAAATGATTTGTCATTTAGCAGAAGAGTTTGAGCACGCTAAGCGAGATATCAAACGAAGTTTGTGTATATCCTTAATAGTGGTAAATTTATTATATCTGGGTTTAGCCTATGTAACCATCGGTACAGGGATTTACTTAGAACAGGAAAATTTGACCTCATTAACAGGGCTATTGGAAAGTGGATGGGGCAGATTAGCGGGAAGTATTGTGGCATTATTAGGAGTAGCTGCCTGTTACGCTACTATTCATACTTACATGGCAGGATTCTCCCGACTAGTGTACTCGGAGGCGAGAGCAGGCAATTTCCCAAAATGGTTTGCCAGACTGCACGTGACTTATGGTACACCTTATCGCGTACTTATAGTATTAGGCCCCTTTTCTATGATGGTCTTATTAACAGGATTATTATTACAACTTGATATGAGCATATTAATCCAATTTCCAGGTTCAATATTTATAGCATTATATATTATCGCTATGGCATCGGGAATTAAGCTTTTACCACCTAAGAGCATCAGTTATTATTGTGCTTGGTTAGCCTGTATTGTGTGTATCATAATTTACCTTTTTAGTGGATGGATAGGCTTCTATCCACCCCTGTTAGCTGGTGCGTCTTGGTTATTTAGCCGCCAGAGAATAAGAAGAGTCAATAATGGGGTGATTAACGGATGAAAGTTGCAGAACTTCTACTATAGATATAAAGAGATTTAAGCATAAATCTGGTTTATATGTTATTATCCGATTTCCTTCACATTCAATCATTTCTTAATAAGAAAAACACAGCCTACCTACTAGTGAAGTAAGGCTGTGTTTTTTGTACAATATTGTGGGAATTAACCATTAGTCTAATTATTAATTTTAGAATCGTAATCTTGTTTTTTATCAATGTATAAGGTACCTTGAGGGGTCATCGTAGCTATCATAATTTGACTAATATCTACTATTCCGTGATTGTTTAACTGTTGTTGCAACCATTTCGCATCTACCTTGTTAACCGTTAGGTTTTCCATAATAATATTCCCGTCAATTATCAATTCTTTTCCAACGGCTAAATGACTATTAGGGGTGCTATGTTGTATGTTTAGGTCTTTTGGAGTTATGGGTTGAAGCTGTGGTTTTTTAAGAATACTAAGTTTTCCATCTGGTTCGGCTATTCCTATTTGCACTTCACTAGGATCAAAAACTCCATTTTCACGCAACTCCATCATAAGGTCATTTACGTTGTAATATTTTGAACCTATATTTTGCTCTAAAATCTTTCCATTATGAATGACCATAATAGGTTCACCATCAATGTATTTCCTTAATGGAATACTTTTTAATGTGCCAATATTTAATATCATGGCCCATGTAGTCCAAATTACTAAGCCTAATATACCTGTCACTAAAGGAATATCTTTATCAACTGCTAAAACGGCTGCAATTGAGCCGATACTTATGCCAGTCACATAATCAAAGAAGGTTAGTTGTGATACTTGCTTTCTTCCCATTATTCTTGTTAAGGTTAACAGAACCCAAAAAGCTAAGGTTACTCTCAAAAACAGTTCCATAAAAGACATCTGCGTTCCATCGCTTATTCCTTGGAAAGGCAAATTACCAGCCTCCTAAACCTTTTTTAGTTAGTAGTTTACCCAAATTCCACAAATGTTACGTAAAATGTGGCTGTATGCAAAAAAAGCTAGAGTTTTTGGCAATTAATCAACCAAGTTTATCTCCCAGCTAGTTTTTAGCAAAAATGATTACAACTAATTGTTGTTTGAAGGGAGGATGATTTCCTAATTTAAAAGCCCATTTCCACTTAAAGTAATTTGGGAGAGAAGTATTATTGATAATTGTAAAAAATACCTACCAAACTTTGTATTAGTTCACTGACTGTCGTATAGTTTACCTAAATAATTAGTGAATTAATTAGATAAATTTCTAACGAATAGGTACTTTTCAAACCAATTTGAGGCAAGGTGAGCTACCTGTTCCAGAGTACCTGGCTCCTCAAACAAGTGGGTAGCATTTGGTACGATTGCTAGTTTTTTGGTATTTGGCAGTTGTTCGAAGGCTTGCTCATTCAGTTCAATCACTTCTAAATCATGACCTCCTACTATAAGCAGTACAGGTGCTTGTACATGGCTTAAATCTTTTCCTGCTAAATCGGGCCGCCCGCCCCGAGATACTACTGCATCGATTGATGATCCAAAGCTTGCAGCCGCTTGCAATGCGGCCGCTGCCCCAGTGCTAGCTCCGAAATAACCTAGTGGCAAGCTTTGGTTTTGAGAATGATTTTTCACCCAAATAGTAGTTTCTATTAGACGTTGCGCCAGTAGCTTAATATCCAAACGTGTTGCGTAGTTTTGATCTTCATCAGGAGTAAGGAGATCCATTAGCAAAGTACCCATTCTTTTTTCATTTAGTACTCTGGCGACAAAATTATTTCGGGGGCTATTACGGCTGCTGCCGCTGCCATGGGCAAATAACACTAAACCTTTGGCCCTGTCTGGTATGGTGAGTACTCCCTCTATGACTACTGCTCCCGCCGGTATACAGACCAATTCTTCCGTAGTGCTCATAAATAATCCTCCTAAATCAATGTTAGGTCAGAAGAAAGTAGGGACTGTTTTTTTCCTCCTATTCACTAATACTATACCAATAAATTGAAAAGGCTATACGATAATAATCCTAGAAAAGTCGTCTATCTTCATTGATAGACGACTTTTTGCTGTCACTATATTGTCATATCTTACCTGTATTATATAGATCTGAAAGAAAAGGGTAGGATACATGAGTTTTTCAATAATTTAATAGATAATTATATTCGTTTTTTTATAAAAAACAGCCGCACTATAGCTAATGAAATGATGCAAGATATGAAACTTAAGGTGGATTTAATTAAAAACAATGGTTTGAAATTAAGAGGGAGGCAGTTCAACATTGATAAACTGGCTAAAATTAAAGAGGGGTAAAATAGGAGTAGTAGAAATTTTATTAGTCACTGCATTAATCCTAGTAGATTTATATAAACTTTACTATACATGGATCGCAATTCTAACTATATTATCATTTGTAATTTATAACTGTTTAAGGTTGTATTTATGGGGATCTGAATATACCTCCAAGAACAAGACAGCACTTTATCTAGTTGTTTTAGGATATTTTATCGTATTAGTTTATGTAGTGTTACATCTTGAGTCAATTTGATAGTATTTACCGAGTGGTCTACTTCTGATAAAGACTTTTTTTATACAACCCTTTCTATGATATAATAGAAGAATATTTTTTGGGGAGGTCTCTAATGCGCCAAGTCAGTGCCACAGAACTCGCTAAGATGGGGAAATGCGAACGACAAGTCTACCTTGACCACCATTATGGCGAAGACACATCACTTACCGCAACATACATAGAAAAAGGCAACTATGAGCACGAGAAATTCAACCACCAACTCTCCGGCAAAGACAAACGCTGCTTTATTGCCACAGCAGTCTTCGGTATTGATGCAGTAGAAACGAATATTCTACGCCAGATCAGGGACGAGCATCTAATTCCTAACAAACCCGGTAAATTTTTTACTTCATTATATTATTGTATATCGCCATATATAGTTATCTTAATCGAAAAGTACCCAATATTGATGATTCCAATCCGTATCACATTACGTTGGTTTATTAGGTCCTGGAGGTCTATATGTCATTCCTTATCGTAGTTGCAGTTATAACTATCTATTGGTGGTTACGCTCAAGACGAAAACCGAAGATGTCACCATATATGCTAGAACGATTTTTGAAAATTACCGATCCAATACCTCTATGCGGTAAGCCAGACGTAGTATGGAAAACTCGTAATGGTATCTTAATTGTTGGAGATTACAAAAGTCGCGAAAATCAGCAGGTGTATGAATCAGAAGTTATTCAACTGTCTGTATATAAATTGTTAATTGAAAAAACTCAAAATATACCTGTTGCTGACTATGGTTTTATTCATTTTAAAAATAAATATATGAAAAAAGTGCATCTAATGAAGGAAACTGAAATTATCGCCTTGTATCATAGCTACTGGGATGTTGTAAATGGAGAGGTAGAAGCTTGTGTCGCTAGTAATGAAAACTATTGCCAATATTGTTCGCATAAACATAAGTGTTAAATAGCTAGATCATCCCAATTATAGTTCATTATGTAGTTACCTCCTAACTTGCCTATAGGAGCATCTACATAATATAATCAAAAGGTGAATGAGCGGTTAAGCATTTTCTATCAAGCAGGAGGCTGGAAGAGTATTTAATACAAACAAAAAAGGCCCTCTAAAAAAAGCTAAGACCAAGAATGGTATGGAGTTAATTAACGCATGAGTATGAATTTATAAATAATAAAAAGAGAAGGATTTGTAGACTAATGATCTGCCACCTTATTAAGCAAGATGAGAGAGATCATGGATACTTGGAGAAAGATTAACAGAAGGCTTTTTTTACATAAAAAAAAGTCATAGAATTATCTACTTGCTCATAACTATTATTAAAGCATTTTATATAATAGGGGAAAATTTATCAATTGATAATCCATGGGGTCATCACTATTTGCTATAAGTGAATATTTCACCTTAATACCCGGTTATGGTAATTTGTAAGTGTAACCTTATAAGAATATGTATTAAATTTATATTAGGAGGTGAGTTCATGGGGTAGTGGATTATGATAGGATACAAGCGATACTAACATTAATCGCGACCCTCTTGGGAATACTAACAATGAGTATTGATTTTTATGAGAAAATAAGAAGCAAAAGAAAGTCTACAACCAAACGTAGGACCTATATTCGAAACTAAACCCATATACTCTTTCTTAGATAAAAACCACATGGTATATAATAATTAGTTAGACTATTATTAACTAATGCGCATAATATAATTTTGGAGGTGTAGCTATGATTTTTTATTTAACCTTGCTAAATATTGGTTTGATAGGAGCAAATACTATAGTAACTTCTTGGTACGTAAGTATACCCAACCTAGTAGTTTCAATTATTATTATAACATTGGCTACCAAGAACTTATATAATAGGTGCACTAGTATTAAAAATGAAGATATTATGCGCAAAACACTCTAAATAGAAAGCTATAAAGGTATTCAAATTGCAAAGGAGTACCGTGAAATTTCAAAAACTTTGAAATTTCGTACACTTAAGCATCCTCCTAGGTGCTTTCATTTAAGGTAAATAAATATTATCATTTCCAAAGTCAAGTTAAATACCGATCTAATAAAATATAAACCTTTGGAACACCTTTAGAATACCTTTGGACAAACGTTGATTTTTACTGAATTTTATGCAATATGTAAATGCATGATTAGTAACTAAGCAAAATACCCCTCGTAGTGCTTTTTTCCTTTTTGAAAAATAAACCACGTTTTTATGGAACGTGGTTAAAAGAAAAAAGGGGAGATTGATTGTTAGAGAAAATTAAAAATCATTATCACAACACAAAAGTAAAATAATGATGATAATTATAAAAATAAACCACATACCACCATTACCGGATTCCATAAGAATTCCCTCCAATTGATAATTTATTTGTCCTAATCTATTTTATGCAAACTCAACATAAGAGGTGTCAAAAATAAATGTCATACATATATTTAACTGCAATCATAATTACAGTTAAATGTATAGCCGTCTTACCTTTGGGTAGGATGGTGCTTTTTTATTATGAATGATATATTTGCAAATTTGGTTGATCAGTGAACAACATGCAGGATTTTAGCGATAAATAGCGAAATATACTAAAACTTTTAAAAAAGCAGGCAAACCTTCCGAAAGGGAGGGACGCAAAGCCGTGGGTCTAAGGATGTATTAATCTAAGACTGCCAGGTTACATTTAAGGATGTAACCTGGCAGTCTTTATAACTATATCTTAGATGAGAATATAAATGAAAATTAAGCTGAAGAGAACGATGGGTTCATCTAAGCTATTGGGAATAAAGGAGTTATTTATAATGAACCAAGTAGAATTACAGCAATTAGTGAAGAAATATTTTACTGAAGCTAGTGACGAACAGATCGAAAAAATTATGGGTGAACTGTCTAGAGAAATTGAGATTATGACCCACGCTAAAATTAGAGAATTAGTTAATTTCGAGAAAAGTAAAAAACTATTAAATATTTAATAGTTACAATTTACATAATTGTGCCTTTTAGCAGATTTTTTTCTAATTGACAATGATTATCCAAAAGAATAGCAGGGGAAAAGAACTTTTGGAGAGAAGGTTAATATTCAGATTATCTTTGTCCTAGTTAAGTAATAACGCTTGTTACCAAAAGCCAGTTTCCTAAAATAAAGATGGGCATTGATGGATATTATGCATCTAAGGCGTACAACTTGTTGACTAAAGGATAAAAGGAGGGAAAACAAGTGAAAACTTTTCTGGTTTATGCAACTTTTTTAATGCTGATGCTAAGCAACTCGCTGGTCGCAGCAGCAAGCGTAAGCGACAACCCAGTTGACGAAAGAGTTACCCTGACCTTTTATGGGCAATCGGCGTTTATGCTTTCTCATGGAAATACAAAGTTGATCTTCGATCCTTATCTGAGTAAGAATCCGTGGAAGGCAGCTAATGCCGATGAAATTGAATGCCAGTACATCCTTGTTTCACATGGTCATCAGGACCATATTGGGGATACCGTTCCAATTGCTAAACGCACTGGTGCTAAGGTTATTACATTTACCGCACTTGCTGGACTACTGAAAGAGCAAGGGTGTGATGTGGCCCCTATGGATATAGGTGGTCAGCGGGCATTTGATTTCGGCTACGTCAAATTAACACCGGCTGTTCATGGTTCCGGTGTCTCTGGAGGATTGGCCGCTGGGTTCATCGTTAACTTCTACGGCAAAACCATCTATTTTGCCGGTGATACCGCCTTATTCGGTGACATGGCCTTCATTGCCAAGGCAACGGTTGATTATGCGTTGCTACCAATAGGGGATAACTACACAATGGGAATAGCCGACGCGGTAGATGCGGTGGAACTGATCAAACCCAAAGCAGTAATTCCAATGCATTATAACACCAATCCCTTAATAAAAGCCTCGCCTGAGGAGTTTAAAAAGGCAGTGGAAAAACGCTATAGAATTCCGGTTCATGTAATACAGCCGGGAGGGACACTTGTTTTATGAGTAATGGCGAAAACAAAGAATTCTTGCCAGATTTTTATTAATTGGGTAAGAATTCTTTGTTTTTTCGAGGAATAAATAGCCTGTCTCTCCTAAAGATATCTTGACAAGAAGAAATAATATAGATTAAGATATAACAAATAATGGTTGACTAGATAACTAGAGACCAATTCCGTTTTGGAATTGGTCTCTTTTTGTTTTTTCTCTAACCAGTAGGGAAAACAAAGTTTGCTGACGAAGAGGAGGTGCATTTTTGTTCGCAGTGTAATTGCTATAAGTGTTTCTACTTTTGGAAGTTAATTTAAGAAACAGGAATCGTATAGACTAAATTTAGTAGGAGGTAACCAATAGATATGATAAGAATGACTAATATTATACTTGTACTAACAGTTTTTTTGACCACATTTTTTACATGCGCCGATGCTGCTGATTCGAACATTCATCCTGTCCAATCGGAAATTGTTGCAAGGCTTCCTTATTCCGTAGGTAACATCGCCTTCACGCCAGAAAATCAAATTATTTTTAGTCATCATCCGTTTTATACTCCAGATATTCGAGTAGCTAGACTCACATCGCCAACGACGTTCGAACCTTTTCCGAATGCCGAATGGAACACACCGCGGCAGGGCACTGATCATTATCTTGATAACGTACTTGGATTGAGGTCGGATGAGAATGGAGTTGTCTGGATGCTTGATATGGGCTTCCGCACCCATATTACCCCCAAATTGGTTGGATGGAACACACGGACTAACAAGCTTGAGCGAATATATTATATGCCAGAACCCGCGACACGACCAGGATCGCAACCACAAGACTTAGTTATCGATCAGAAGAATCGCAAGTTTTATATAGCAGATGAAGATATCGGTCCTGGTGGGGATGGTTCACAATCCGCCATCATCATTATCGACATGGACAGTGGATATGTACGAAGAGTTCTGGAAGGCGACCGCTCTACAATACCGGAAAATGTTCCGCTTCATTTTGATGATAAAGATCTTACCTTCCCAGGCAAAGACGGAAATCCCGTCATTATTAAAGTTGGGTGCGATGGTATTACTATGGACCGGAAGGCAGAGTGGTTATACTATGCACCGTTGAGCGGGCACTCTTTATATCGGATCCGTGTAGATGATCTGAACAACGAAAAGCTTACGTCTGCAGAACTTAGCTCGAAAGTGGAGCGGTACTCTGATAAGCCCAATAATGGCGGGCTCTCCATCGACAAATCAGGTAATATTTACTTGACTGCGTTGGAGAGCAAGTCTATTGGACTTATAACACCAGACCGTAAATACCATACATTAACAAGCCATCCGGACATGGTGTGGCCTGATGGTATTTCATATTCCTTAGACGGCAATATGTATGTTTCAGCGTCCCAAGTCTCCGCGGCCGCTGTTTTCCACGATGGAAAGGCAGAAAATACAACACCATATCTGATTTTCCGCTTCAAACCTCTATCACCAGGCTATATCTCCCGTTGATGCCCCTTGTTTGAATATCAGCAGATTATTCTAATTTTAAATTTGCCGTTATAAGGAGAGTCAGCAGTGTCAGGCTTGGGTTTCAATACCCGTACCAGGTTGTCTGTATCAATCATATTTTTACATATTGTTAAAATTAGTCCTACACAAACAAAGAGAGGTCAACGGACAAAAATCCGCGTACCTCTCTTCTTTATGTAATATGTGGACTTTCCTTATCTAAAGTGTAAAATACTAACAGGAATATCCGCTAAAAACTCAGTTTTCGCTGATGGGTTTTATTCAAATATTCTATTGTAAATTTTTATTGCTTTCTTTGAGATATTTTTGTTTGAAGTAACGTCCGCGAATTTCTAGAATATCACAGACACCATCGTCAACAATGCGAACATAACCTTGTCCAATAAATTTTAACTCTTTTTCTTTGCCAGGTGCTTTCACTTCTTCCCACTTAAACCGTCGTTCTTCGTTTGTGCCTGGGTTTTCGACAAAGATTTCTGCTTCCGGATTTGGTTTCTCGTCACCACTACAAGGCGCAAAACTCTCTTTGAGTTTACTGATGAAAACCTCACAGATTTGATCAGGAATATCTAATGCACCTTCTTCATCACCGTTGACATCATCAATGACGAGAAAAAGAGCATTACCAAAAACAATTTCATCTTGATCAGGTTCAGGGAAACGACGATTTGCAGTCAGTTGTAGAGGAATTGCCATATCATTGATAAAAATATGTAAGGATAAACCTTCACCGATTTCAAACAAGCGAGAACTAATAAAATTTCCACCTAACACAACGGCCATTTCTTCAAGTTGTTTATCAATCGCCGTTGATAGTTTGTAGACAGCAGGATCTTTACCTACTTCCATAATGATTGCATTTAATGTTGTCATATGTTTGCTCCTCATATCATTGTGGTTTTGTTTATTTGCCAAAAAATCAAATGATTATAATTGTAGATAATTTTACTTCATTCGTCAAGCAGCATGAAAGTTCTTCAATCGAGTCCCCACCATTTTTACAGCGTGGGGACTCGACGGTTCCGGCAAATCCCAATTTAGGTTTCACCATTATCAGTGATATGCAAAACCGTATCATTTGTAACGACGAAAAAAATAAAGTTTTTGCCAATTTTTGTGTAGATTGGCAAGAGCTTCATTTTATATAGCTAGCATTTTATGAAGAGGTATTAGTGTTTAGGTTTAAACTAACGCAAAAATAAAAAACTAACGGAATAATCCATTAGCTTTAAAAGATGGTTCTATTTGGGATTGGCAAGAGGGATTTTTGTAAAGGCTGCATCCAAAATTCTATTCATCATGGACTCAGGGCCAGTGCTATCTCGGTCTCTGTTCCACGAAAAGGAAGAACGATACCGAGAGTCTGTATAGGACCATACTACTTGTTTAGTTTTAGGATCTGTCAAGCTTAGTACTAGATTTGCATCATCGTATATTCGATAACCAGCAGGATAATGTACAACTACTTCTTTAGGAATTTCCATCCAACCATGATATTCTTTGCCATCTGCGTTTATACCGCCATATTCTACTCTTTCTTTGATGGTCTCTGTGGAGTCATAAGCATCATAATATTCATAATACCAACCATAATTCCGCACTTCCGCAGATAATACTAGATCAACATATTTAGATAATTCTTGCTCGCGCAACGTAGTGAATTCGAGGGAATTTTTATCCTCAATGGTAGGGATATTAGGATCGCCTTGTATTTGGATATCAATATAATTTAAATTTAATATATAATATTTGCCTAAATTTTTTACTCGATTATTTAATGAATTAATAAATTTTTCTTGTCCATAAGGATATTTATCAAACTTATCATTCATATCTCCTTTGAGGGTATATGAAAATGTTGGTTCTAATAACAATATCCTTTTTACATTGCCAAAATTATAGTTTGGGCTTTTCCAATTGCTTGATTCGGCGGACACGGAAGAAATGGTGACCATAGAGTAACAAATAAGAAGGAACAAAATATTCAACAAGCGCCTAACCATAATAATCTCCTCCATTAGTTTAAAATAGCGAATCAAATGCTGCTTCTTTTAGTATATCACGTTATGGTTTTTTTTCCCATTAATGATAATTGTCCGCAAGCAAACACAAACCAGCTAAGCATTATGTTCAAGAACAGTGTTGATAATATAACAATTTTGCGGTATAGAGGGGAAGCTTTTTATCGCCAAGGAGGTCAGCAGGCAAGAATCCGCTGACCTCTCTTCTATATTATTAACAAAAGAGATTAAGAAATTATTTTTCCCTTTATACTAAATAAAATAAATAAGATAGCGGGATGTTTTTTGTCCCGCGATATGGTATAATGTACAATGTATTCAAGATAATATATAGGGAGGTACTTATGGAGAGAATAGGAGAAAATAACTACCTCGATATTACAGAGGTAGCCAGTAAAGTATATTATAATCTGCCGCCGACGCGCCTAGTAGAAGAAGCCATTAGCCGTAATGAGGGACGGCTTACTTCTACAGGAGCGTTGCGGGTTACTACTGGCAAATATACTGGACGTTCGCCTAATGATAAATTTATTGTGGATTCGCCTGCTGTGCATAGTGATATTGCCTGGGGCAGCAATAAAGCTTTTAGTGGTAAACAGTTTATCCAGCTATATAATCGCATGATGGGATACTTACAAAATCGGGAGATATTTACATTTAGTGGCTATGCAGGAGCTGATGAAGAGCATCAGGTAAAAGTACAATTTATTAATGAATTTGCTTGGCAAAACCTTTTCGTTCATCAACTATTTATTCGTCCTGAGTCATTGCAGGAAACAAGAAAGCCAGATTTCACGGTGATTTGCCTGCCTAACTTTAAAGCGGTACCGGAAATCGACGGTACAATTTCCGAAGCTTTTATTGTCCTGAACCTTGAACAGAGGATAATATTAATTGGGGGAACCCATTATGCTGGTGAAATGAAAAAAGCTATTTTTACGGTCATGAATTTTTTGCTTCCTAAACAAGGTATTCTTTCTATGCATTGCTCCGCTAATATGGGAGAAACAGGTGATACCGCACTATTTTTTGGTCTGAGCGGAACTGGTAAGACTACGTTGTCGGCTGACCATAATCGTCGTCTAATCGGGGATGATGAACATGGCTGGAGTAACCAGGGTATTTTTAATATTGAGGGCGGATGTTATGCTAAGTGTATTAAACTGAGCCAGGAAAATGAGCCACAGATTTGGGACGCCATTCGTTTTGGCACAGTGTTGGAGAATGTAGTTGTGGATGAAGAGAGTCGTGCGGCGAATTATGATAGTGTAGATTTCACTGAAAATACTCGTGCCGCCTACCCTGTTCATTACATTGATAATGTTGTAGTTCCAGGTGTGGGAGGACATCCTAGCACCGTGATATTTCTAACGGCAGATGCCTTTGGAGTATTACCACCGATTGCTAAGTTAAATAAGGAACAGGCTATGTACCATTTCTTATCAGGGTATACAAGTAAGCTTGCGGGAACAGAGAGAGGCGTTACCAAACCAGAAGCCACTTTTTCTGCTTGCTTCGGTGCTCCTTTTCTCCCGTTATCTCCTTTGGTTTATGCAAAAATGCTGGGAGAAAAGTTAGAACAACAGAACACCAATGTTTTCTTGATTAATACTGGTTGGTCAGGAGGACCATATGGCATAGGGAAAAGAATGAATTTAGCTTATACTAGAGCCATGGTGACAGCAGCTATTGAAGGGCATATGGATCATGTATCCTATGATCTAGATCCGATTTTTAATGTTTATGTACCCGATACATGCCCTGGAGTGCCAGAAAGTATACTTAAGCCTCGCAACACCTGGAGTGATGGGGGATCTTATGATCGCCAGGCTAGAAAGCTGGCAGCTTTATTCAATGAAAATTTTACTAGATTTTTGGAAGATATCCCTGAGGGAATTGCTCAAGCGGGTCCCAAAGGGTAATAATAATGGAAGAACTCTTGTAGCTTAATCTTATACTTTGTTTTATGGAGGCAGAACATGACAATAAAAGTAGGAATTAACGGCTTTGGACGCATTGGGAGAATGTGTTTAAGAGCTGCGTTAGAAAATGAGAATATAGAAGTTGTCGCCGTTAATAGCACGTCAGATAGCATTGCATCAGCTCGCCTTTTAGAATATGATTCAATACATGGCAGACTTAATAAAGATATTAAAGCAACTGAAGATAAAATCATAATTGATGGACATCCTATAAAAATAATTTCCGACCGCAATCCAGCTAATCTTCCTTGGGGAAAACTTGGAGTCGATATTGTTATTGAATCTACAGGGAAATTTAATTCTAGTAAGGATTGTGAAGTTCACTTGCGAAATGGTGCTAAAAAAGTTATCATATCAGCACCGGCTAATGACTCCACTCCTACAATTGTTCTGGGAGTTAACGAAAATATTTATAAGCCTACAGTCCATCATGTGATATCTAACGCATCTTGTACGACAAACTGTTTAGCTCCTATTATCAAAGTAATTAATGATAATTTCGGAATTACCAATGGTTTAATGTCTACCGTTCATGCATTTACCACCGATCAACGAAGCTTAGACAATAGTCATAAGGATCCGCGTCGATCAAGAAGTTGCATGCAATCGATAGTTCCAACTTCAACAGGAGCTGCAAAAGCAATTGGCCTTGTAATACCTGAGCTAAAGGGAAAGTTAAACGGAGTTTCCCTACGTGTTCCAGTACCAAATGTATCCTTAGTCGATTTAGTTGTCGAGCTGAAGCAAGACGTAACCATTGAGAAGATCAATGATGCTTTGCGTACTGCCACTAAAAGTTCTATGATGGGTATTATGGAATACTGTGATCAGCCCCTCGTTTCCGTTGACTTTTTGGGCAACAAGCACTCGGCCATTGTAGATGCTCTATCGACATTGGTTATTGAAAAGCGAAAAGCAAAAATTCTTGCATGGTATGATAATGAATGGGGCTACTCCTGTCGTGTTGTTGAACTGGCACAACACATTGGTAAAATGCTGCATAAAGAAGAAGTCAGAAATGTCGAAACAAAAGCTGTAGGATACTAATAATAACAGGAGTATTTACCGATATATTAAAGGAGTGACCTTCTTGAAGGTCACTCCTTTATTCTATATAGCTTAAAAGCTGGTAGATCTCTTTTTTTACTCGTGTATGATCGTCATTGATCAGCATAAGAATATTTGTAGTTGTTTTCTGAGGAAGTTGGGAGGTTCTTTAAATGTTATATAGTTAGGGTAATAAATAACAAATAATATATATGTATTTAATCAAGGTGAAGGGTAAAGCTATTTATCAAAGGTAATATAAAAACCACAATGAAAAGGCGTAAATCGAAAGTAATAGCACATATTAAACCATTTGAAAAAGGGGGAGAACTATTAAGTGGCAGAATTGAAACTTAGGGTAGTAGCATACGAGAAGCAAAAAGACATGCATCATTGTATTGAATTACCAGATGGGTCAACTGTTGATAATGCTATTAGTGAAGTTGTTGAAGGACAAGCTAAGTATGGATCAGCATGGATTGAAATATATGAGAATGGAAATTGGGAGAAATACTTAGATTAATAATTAGGCCGTCCAATAGGACGGTTTTCTTGTATGTAATAAATGATCGATTTGATAAATATGATATAAAACCATAATCGATAGTAATTATCATTTACAAATCTAACGTTACTAATATATAATAAACATATAAAGATGATTCCCTTTTAAGTCAAGAACGAAGAACTAAGGGGATGAGTATAATGACAACAAAAAGCATTTGTCACAATGGTCACTGTCAACCCATACGTAAGGAAAATAAAGCAGGACATTCTAAGTTGACATCTGTGGAGCCTTTCATAAATGGTGCCTTTATCTTATTCCTAATTACCTTAATAGCTTTGGCTATATGCGAAGCCTTAGTGGAGATTTTTACGTATAGGTGAAGGCTAAAAAATTCTCTAAGCTTAACAGCTTGGGGAGTTTTTCATTATATTCGCATAATTGCTGCTAGGTACTAACCATTGGTTTGGTCACTAGAGGGCTGCCCTGGTTTCGAAGAACTCAAATTTATTTTAGATAATGATGGTTAGATGGTTTATCGTTCATTATGAACAGTTTACCTTTTGTTTATTTGATAAACATCCTCATATCAGATATAATATTGAGGATATAATAATGAATTTACAGGAGTTGATATATAATGTCAAAACCCGATCAATATAATACACAGATGTCATCAAAAGAAGGAAAGGATTCCAAACAGAAATTCTTCACAACTTATACTTACGGTTGTCAAATGAATCAGCATGATTCTGAACGGTTAGCTGGACAGCTTAAAAGCATTGGTTACGAATATACAGAGGAATTAACAGAAGCTAGTTTTATTTTAATTAATACTTGTTGTGTGCGTGAAAGTGCTGAAAAGAAAATCTATGGTAAGATTGGAGAATTGAAGAATCTAAAAATAAATAATCCAAGTTTAATTATTGCCATTGCTGGTTGCATGGCCCAAAAGGATAGAGAAAAGCTATTTAAAAAAGCGCCTCATATAGATATAATAATAGGCACACATAACGTGCACCAATTAGTGGATCTTGTAAAAGAAGTAGAAGATTCGAAAAAGCATGTATTAGCAGTCTGGGATCAGGCAGAACAATTAGCACCTGATGTTCCTACGATAAGAAGGGGAACAGTTTCTGCTTGGGTGCCTATTATGTATGGTTGCAATAACTTTTGTACTTATTGTATTGTCCCTTATGTGCGTGGGCGTGAGCGGAGCCGTCCTTTACAGGATATTGTACAAGAAATCCATCAATTGGGATTGGAAGGATTTAAAGAAATCACATTATTGGGACAAAATGTAAATTCCTATGGTAAAGATACAGAGGAATATGGAGATTTTGCTGATTTACTCCAAGCAGTAGACAAAGTGGAAACAATAGAACGTGTTAGGTATATGACCTCACATCCTCGTGATATAAATGACAAAGTAATAGAGACCATATTAAACAGCAAAAAAATATGTGATCATTTTCACTTGCCTGTTCAATCTGGTAGTGATACTATTTTAAAACTAATGAATAGGGGCTATACAACAGATTACTATCGTGAATTAGTAAAAAAAATACGTAAGGCTATTCCACATGCAAGCCTTACCACAGATATTATTGTTGGTTTCCCTGGTGAAACAGAGGAATTATTTAACGAGACCCTTGCCTTCATCAAAGAAATTGGCTTTGATGCTGCCTACACTTTTTTATATTCAAAACGTTCGGGAACACCTGCAGCTACAATGTCTGAACAGGTACCCTTGGCGACAAAAAAAGAAAGATTGCAAAAATTAATGGACGCGCAAAATGAGATTAGTTTAGCAATTCATCAACGTCTCGTAGGTCAAACACTAGCTGTTATTGTAGAAGGTGCTAGTCCGCGAGATGAAAATAGGCTTACAGGACGAACCACTACGAATAAAATAGTACTATGGGACAAGCAAGGCACTGAGAAGATTGGCCAGTTAGTGAATATAAAGATTAATACGGCACAAACTTGGATCTTAAAGGGACAACTTGTAGACTAATGAAAGTTTACTTTAGGAATATTGGACTTCTATTGAAGAATTATTCCTAAAATCCAGAAAGGAGATTCTATTTATGACAGTAAAGTATACTCCCATGATGGAGCAATATTTAGAGATTAAAAGCCGGCATCCGAATGAAATTTTATTTTTTCGTATGGGCGACTTCTATGAAATGTTCTTTACGGATGCAGAATTAGCATCCCGCGAGCTAGAAATTACACTTACAGCACGAGATGGTGGGCAGCGCGTTCCCATGTGTGGAATACCTTACCATGCGGCAGATAACTATATCGCTAAGTTAATTAATAAAGGTTATAAAGTAGCAATCTGCGAACAAGTAGAAGATCCTAAGCAAGCAAAAGGAATTGTCCGGCGTGAAGTAGTTAAAATTATTACCCCGGGAACAATCATTGCTGAGAATCTTCTACCCGGCAATAGCAATAATTACCTTGCAGTACTTTATGAAGAAAATGAGGAACTCATTCTCGCTGCGACAGATATTTCGACTGGGGAATGTCTTTGGGCATCTTTTTCTGGATCTCAGCGTTTAATTGCCCTTTATGATCAATTATTTCGACTGATGCCCACTGAGTTAGTATTAGCAAGTAAAATAGAAGAGGTTGAAAAGCTAAACGCCTTTATTAGTAATCGTATTCCTCAGTGCACACATACGACTTTAAAAATAGATAACTTACAATTAGCTAGCGAATTGCCAAAACAACATTTTAATAAAGATGATTTGCCGCAACAAGAAATAGCTCTAACAGCGATAGGTTTTTTACTTTACTATTTACACCAAACTGTAAAAACAGATTTATCACATATCAACAGATTGATAAAATATAATGCATCGGAATACTTAATGATTGACTCAACGAGTATGCGTAATTTAGAAGTAACACGCAATGTAAGAGATGGCGGCAAAAAAGATACTCTACTTGCTGTTTTAGATTACACTAAAACAGCAATGGGAGGCAGACTGCTAAAGAAGTGGTTAGAATACCCTTTGTTGAATACTACCCATATTATACAGCGTCAAGATTCTATTGCTGAACTTTTAGATAAGACTCCATTACGTCAATCTATTTATGAAACCTTAGCCAATATTTATGATCTTGAGCGTATATTAACTCGGATTGAAGTTGGCACGGCAAGTGCGCGTGATTTAACGGCATTAAAATCTTCATTAGCCGTATTACCAATAATAAAATCTCATATACAAAGTGCCAGTACTGTATTTTTAAGTAATTTGCATTTTTACCTACATACCCATACAGATTTAGTGACTTTGATTGATATGGCTATCGTTGATAATCCGCCTTTTTCCGTCCGTGAGGGCGGGTTAATAAAGCAAGGCTATGATTTAGAGTTGGATGAATTACATGCTCTATCTCGTGATAGCAAACAGTTTGTGCAAAACATTGAAACTAGAGAACGAGAAACTACTGGAATTAAATCTCTTAAGGTAGGCTATAACAAAGTTTTTGGCTATTATATTGAAGTTACTCATTCTCATACGGCATCTGTACCGATTACTTATATACGAAAACAAACGTTAGCAAATGCAGAACGTTATATTACCCCTGAATTAAAGGAATTTGAAACGAAAATTCTTGGTGCTCAAGAAAAGATTGTTACGATTGAATATCATTTATTCTCTAAAATACGAGACCATATTAAGAGTCACATTAAGGAGATCCAAGAAACAGCTAGGCAACTAGCTCAATTGGATGCGATAATTAGCTTAAGTGAGGTAGCTTTTCGCTATAATTATAGTAGACCGCAAATAACCCAAACTAAAGAAATTACGATAAAAGACGGACGTCACCCAATTGTAGAGCGGTTATTGCAGCGTGAAATGTTTGTACCCAATGATTGTGAACTCAATCATCATAGCAGTGAAATCATGATTATTACAGGGCCTAACATGGCAGGGAAATCTACGTACATGCGTCAAGTCGCATTACTGGTACTCATGGCACAAATAGGTAGTTTTATTCCCGCCCGTGAAGCTACAATTAGCCCTGTAGATCGAATCTTTACTAGAGTAGGTGCTAGTGATGATTTATCCACTGGACAAAGTACTTTTATGGTAGAAATGAATGAAGTCGCTCAGATTCTTAAGCATGCTACTAACCAAAGTTTAATTATCTTGGATGAGATTGGGCGAGGAACGAGTACCTTTGATGGTATGAGTATTGCCCGTGCAGTTATCGAATATATTAAAGAACGTATTAAAGCAAAAACCCTATTTGCAACACACTATCACGAACTTACGGAATTAGCCGATTATAATAAAACCGTCAAGAATTATTCAGTAGCTGTAAAAGAGCGGGGAAGTGATGTCGTTTTTTTACGTCGTATTATCCCTGGTGGTGCAGATAAGAGTTATGGTATTCATGTTGCACAATTAGCTGGTTTACCGCAAAAGACGATCAAAAGAGCCCAGGAACTCTTATTAGAATTGGAACAAAATCATTTACAAGCCCAAAAGAATCCCTTAGCCTCGAGTACTCCAGAGACGCTACCAATGTCTTTATTTACCTCATCAACTGTAGATGAGTTATTAACAATAGACATTATGACAATCACTCCGATAGAAGCTATTAATATCCTCTATCGTTTACAAAATCAGGCAAAGCAGGAGTCTGGTAAATTATGAATACTGTAAATCGTATCCATGTGTTAGATGAAAACACAGCAAATAAAATAGCGGCTGGAGAAGTCGTTGAGCGCCCGTCTTCTATTGTTAAAGAACTTGTCGAAAATTCTATTGATGCCAAGAGTAGTAATATTGAAATTGAAATCGCTGAGGGTGGGACTAATTTTATTCGTATTACAGATGATGGTATAGGTATGAGTTATGAAGATGCACAGCTTGCCATATTACGTCATGCTACTAGTAAAATTCGGGCAGCGGAGGATCTTTCAAGCATTTCCTCTTTAGGATTTCGCGGTGAAGCTCTTCCTAGTATTGCTGCTGTATCAAAGTTTTCATTAACCACACGTCTTCATAATGATCAGCCAATGGCTACTTATGTAGAGGTAACAGGGGGCGTTACTACGGATATCCGTGAGGCAGGTGGTAATGTCGGTACTACTATTATTGTGAAAGATTTATTCTTTAATACTCCAGCTCGTAAAAAATTTTTAAAAACGCTTTCAACTGAAAGTTCTCATATTCACGACATCTTAATGAAACTAGCCTTATCCAATCCTAATATAGCTTTTAAGCTAATTAATAACAATCGATTGGTTTTATCTACACCTGGTAATAATCAGCTACATGATACTTTAACTAGTTTATATGGGCAAAAAATATCTCCAGATCTCTTACCCATTGCTTATGATAATACTGTAGATAATATTAAAATTTCGGGTTATTTATCCAAGCCAACATTACTCAAAAGTAGTCGGCAGTGGCAAACTGTAATTGTGAACGCAAGGGTAATCAATAGCCGATCTATAGCGAAAGCCTTAGACAATGCTTATCACTCTTTATTGCCCAAGAGCGGTTACCCCTTGGCTGTATTAAATATTTCAGTTCTCACCAATACAATTGATGTAAATGTACATCCGCAAAAAAGTGAAATCAAATTCAGCGATGAACAAAAAATATTCAGATCTGTGTATAAAGCAGTAGTAGACGTATTGTCAGCACCTCATAATCCTAGCCAACTGGCAGCTACTGTTGAGCTTAGACCTAACTCATATCATTCTGCTCCCAATCACTATGGCAGTAAGGATTATAAAAAACCTTCCTATGATAGTTTGCCTTTCCATGTAACAACCTCCTGGAAAGAAACGCCACTTCCCTTGACAGCGGCGAGAAATATAATAGAACAAGAGGAAAGGGCTTTTCTAGATGCGCCAGAAACTCCTCTGTCTCTGGATTCAAATATTCTACATCAATTTCAAGAAGAACAATTTACTTTGTGTCCCCTTGGGCAAGTTGATGATTGTTTTATTATAAGTAAAGGACCAGACGGTTTATATATCATTGATCAGCATGCAGCCCATGAGCGAATACTTTATGATAAGATGAGTCAATATAAGGATCGTATACCATCCCAACAATTACTCGTACCCTTATTCATGGACTTTGATAATGCTGAAATTAATACGATTACGGAGTATCAAGAGACTTTTTACAAATTAGGATTTACTCTAGAGTTGGTAGGGCCTAATACGATGCGCCTATCAGAATTACCAAGCGATATTCCCTTATCAGAAACAGAGTCTTCAATAAGGCAAATATTAGAATCCATACAAAATATGCACAATCCAAGTGCGCAAGAATTGCGTCATAGCTGTCTGCAAATAGCTTCTTGCCGTGCTGCGATTAAAGCAGGAGAATCACTTAATATGCGACAGATGCAAGCTTTGATTGAAGAACTTTGTAATACTAATTTGCCTTATACTTGTCCTCATGGAAGACCAGCGATGATCCGTTTTAGTCCTAAAGATTTAGATAAAATGTTTAAGCGAACATAAAGCATAGGTGGAAAGAATGGACTTAATAGTAACAACGATACAATCTCCATCCCAAGCGGTAGAAGAATTGGCACTTGAAATTGCCTCAGTATTGCGAATTCCTTTTGTTCATAGGGAGAGATTTTCCTTAATAGCGTTACGAAACAACTATCAAATCGATACTATAGTTGTCGTAACTAAAAATGGTCCTGTAGTCCATACGTTGGGCGGAGAGTATTTTTTTCACTTAAATATGGCGGAATTACGTATAAAAAATATAATAAATGGTAAACATGACCATATGGTTGCAGCCATGATGCTAACAGCAGGTATGTCAGTGTTAGATTGCACATTAGGTCTAGCGACTGATGCAGTAGTAGCTAGTTTTGTAGTGGGGCAAACAGGTAACGTTGTAGGCCTAGAGTCTTCGCCAATAATAGCTTTTATTGCCAATTATGGCTTGCAAAATTTTACTCATGATAACCTAGATGTTACTGAAGCGTTGCGCCGTATTAAGGTACAACAAACACATTGTCATGATTATCTTATTAATTTGCCTGCAAATAGTTTTGATATCGTTTTTTTTGACCCAATGTTTCGCCAACCGATTCATAGTAGCTCCAATCTAAAACCACTGCGCTATTTAGCAAATAACCAACCTATTGCAGAAAGTGCTCTAACAGAGGCTTGCCGAGTGGCAAAAAAAAGAGTCGTTATAAAAGAGACCAATCACAATAATGAATTTGAACGCTTAGGAGTAACTACTATTTGTGGCGGAAAATATAGTAGTATTCAATATGGCGTTATTAAGGTGGACAACTAAATTATGGAACGTATGATTGCTGTTATTGGACCAACTGCTGTGGGTAAAACAAAAGTCAGTATTGACTTAGCAAAGATACTACATACCGAAATTATTTCTGGGGATTCTATGCTAGTTTATAAAAATATGAATATTGGGACTGCCAAACCAACAATTGAAGAACAATCTAATATTCCTCATCATTTAATAGATTTTCTCGAACCACAAGCAGAGTTTAGTGTAGTGGATTTTATAGAAATTGCTGCAAGCCATATTCGAATGATAAATCAGCAAGGAAAAATCCCCATTTTAGCAGGTGGCACCGGTTTATATGTTAAAGCATTACTTGAAGGTTATCAGTTTAACCCCACACCAAGCGATGAGAATTTACGTGCAAAACTTGATGCATTAGCAAAAAAACATGGCAATCAATATCTTCATGATGAATTGACAAAAGTAGTACCAGAAGCTGCAGCACGTTTACATCCGAATGATTTACGTCGTGTTATTCGAGCTCTAGAAATATTTTATCTGAGTGGCGGCATCGTATCACAAGAGAAGCTCATAGAGGAACATAAGCTTCTTTACGATGTTGTTGTAATTGGACTCACAATGGAAAGGAGTCTATTATACGAAAGAATTAATCAACGAGTTGATTTAATGATTTCACAGGGCTTGGTTGATGAAGTTGCTAGTTTATTAGAGAGTGGAGTCTCGATCAAGTGCCAGGCTATGCAAGGAATCGGTTATAAAGAAATTGTTAGATACTTGAACAAAGAAATTGATTTGCCTATTGCAATTGATAATATTAAACAGGCAACGAGAAATTTTGCAAAACGTCAGCTTACTTGGTATCGTAAAATGCCTTATATTATATGGTTTGACGTTAATAAGTTTGCTAATCATCAAGATTTGATGGAAAGTATTTACAGCAAAATTGCAGGAAAATTCCAATGTAGAATAGAATAATCAAATAAAATAAGAATCGGAGGGGTTTAACTATGATAAATAAAGTTATTAATTTACAAGATAGTTTTCTAAACCAAATCCGCAAAGAAAATAATTTACCTGTAATTATTTATCTTATCAATGGTTTCCAGCTAAGAGGTGTTGTTAAGGGGTTTGATAACTTCACTGTTATTATAGAAAACGAAGGTAAACAGCAATTGGTATATAAACATGCGATATCAACAATAACTCCATTAAGACCAATCAATGCCAATTTTCATGAAAAGAAAGACGACACTAAAATAGACAAACAGTAAATAAAAGGTGATAAAAAAAGCCTAGGCTTTTTTATCACCTTTTATTGTCTTTTGCGTATAATAAATATCACCTATAGCCCTATGGTGAGGTGATGTAGAATGTCTTATGTTTGGCCACAAGATGTGTTAACAGCCGTTGAGAATGGTGAGATATCTGTTACCCAAGCATTTAAATTTCTTCAGGAAATGGATAGTAAAGCAACTCATTACAAGGTTGATACTAGACAAAAGAGAATAGAAGAGATTTTATTCGAGTTAGATAATTTGATTGGACTCTTTGAAGTAAAAAAATTAGTAAGAGAAGTTTATGCATTTATTGAAATTCAGCGCCGCCGTGCACAAGAAAAGTTAAATACTGAGCCTCTTGTATTACATATGATTTTTAAAGGAAATCCAGGAACAGGTAAGACTACCGTTGCTAGAATTCTTGGTAAAATTCTTCGTGAAATAGGGGTTTTAAATCGAGGACACCTGATTGAAGTTGAACGAGCAGATCTTGTAGGTGAGTATATCGGGCACACTGCTCAAAAAACACGAGAACAATTAAAAAAAGCATATGGTGGTATTTTATTTATTGATGAAGCATATTCCTTAGCTCGGGGCGGTGAAAAGGATTTTGGTAAAGAGTCTATAGATGTTTTGGTAAGTGCATGAGTGCAAAGACTTAAAAGCCATGATACCATGTTTTATATGGTATCATGGCTTTTATAAAAATTTTAAATTAACTGTAAATTCTGGTTTGCTATTCCTTGCAAAAGTAGTGTCAATTCGTTCGACAGCCACTTTATCAAGAACAGCACGAATTGCAACCCGACGCTCATCATCCCTATAGTATTGGGTATCCTTAAAGTGCTTTTTAATATTTATGGCGATATCCGCTACACTGGTTTGAGGTGCAAGAAAAGTTAATTCATTTTCCAGACTCTTTTTCGTGATCTCAATTTCAATAAGCTGTTTACTGATTTCATCTAACTGTTTTTCGGCATCGCCGCCATTAATGATCTGTTGTCGAAACCACCGTAAAATAGTTTCCTTTTGAGTGTTTATTTTCTTCTCCGTCTCTTTTAACTTGCTTAAAGTATTCTTAATATTTGCTGTAGCAATTGGATTACTAGCATCTTGTGTGTATTGAGTTATTAGTTTAGTGTTTCCCGCCAGCTCGCATAACTTAGTCCATACTAATTCATCCAATATGAGGCTAGGGATTCGCCTAGCTGTACATTTTTCATTTTCTAAGTATATATAGGATGTGCTCACTTGCGTTAAACAAGTGTAATAGCTGATACGATCACTACTATTTCCAGAATGTTTAATACTCATTTTCTTGCCACAACGCGCACAATAGACTAAACCAGCTAAAAGGTGATCATATTTTAAATTTCTTTTTGCAAAATTCTTGTTGGATTGCAGCTGCTTTTGCGCAGTGTGCCAGGTGATTTCATCAACAATGGCTGGCACTTTGATGGGGATCCAATCAGATTCAGGCCGTATTTCGATTCTACGAGTACTAAAACCTGTTTTGGTAGACTTCTGCCTCATGCTATAGATAACACCTCTATAGGCTGTATTGGTTAGTATACGATGTATGCTAGACACAATCCACTGATTGCCACGGGGGGCGGGTATACAATCATTATTTAACTTTTTACTTATGAGGGCGGTACCTAGTTTATCTTTTATACATAAATCAAATATTTGACGTACGATAGCAGCTTGGGCTTCGTTTATAATATACATGCTATTTACTTTATCGTAGTCGTATCCGAAACAGCGACCATTATTAACAAGTTTACCTTGGCGAGCTTTGCCTTTTTTACCGCGAGTTGTCCGTTCTTTAATTTTCTCTTTTTCATATGCTGATATGGCTCCTCGCATGGAGTAAAATAGTTTTCCTTCAGGAGATTCCTCAAAAGTTACCGAAACAAAGAGTAGTTTTGCTCCTGACTTTTCTATTTCATCCGTAATAATAAGCTGGTGTGCCAGGTTTCTAGCTAAACGATCAGGATCATAAATAACAACCATGTCAAATTCTTTTCTTTCTAATCCATCACGTAATTGAGAAAGGGCAGGGCGATCAATATACTCACCGCTATAACCATCATCAATAAACTCTACAAAACTTGTTGCTCCCAACTCACTTGCTTTTTGCCGATTTTCTGATAATTGAGTTTCAAGTGAATATCCCTTTTCTGCCTGATCTGCTGTGGAAACACGTATATAAAGTGCTGCAATCATAAATACCTCCTTTTAAAAACATCTTTAAATCTAAAAGAGCTTATCATAGTGGAGTATCAATAATAATTATATGTAGTTTAAATTAAGACAGCACATTATCTACTAATAAGTAGAAAGTGTTGTTTTTCTATACGTAACCCGATGGCTGATACAAAATGCCAATTGATGCACAACTTATTCTAAAAAATTTAAGCGTAAAGTGGACAACCACACTATCATAAACTGTATAGAGAATTGTATCAGTTAACAGGAGGCGAAAGTTTTGGGAACTATCAAAAAAAAAGACAAAACTGCAACATCGCCCGAAAGAAAAAAAGAAGTAAAAGTTCATTGGATTATAGCAAATCAACCAAGTCAGAAAGCACTTGAAAACTTTAACCGAGTATTAGCAAAAGCTCAGTTAAGGGTTTACCGTGAATCTTTGGAAACAAAATAGCCGGGGGATCCGGCTGAAATAAAAATGGACAGGATCGTAATCGTTATCTAATAGGAGAATAGATGATAATAATTTAAAAATAAAGAAGTACTACTTGGAAAGTAGTACTTCTTTAACTATCGGTGTGTTTAAAATTTACTTTTAGAATTCAGTGTTATATTTGCATGCTTCACAACTTTGTACAGGATGTCCATTTCTGATTTGTTGTGCTTGACACACAGGGCACGAATTCTCGATGGTTTGAATGTTATTTTTCTTGGTATCTGACATTGTAAAACCTCCCCGTTTGCTAGATTGAATTATACCCAAATAATACCACAAACTCTTCATTGATGCAAATTATTAATTAATAATTATTATGTACATGTAATTAAAAGAGTAATAGAATGTAATACTGTAAATAATGATAGAGGAGAAATTAGATACACTTTTTTTGATTTTGACTGTGATAAAATAATATTAAGCTAACAAGATTTTATAAATGTTTAAAATAGCTAGTAAAAAAGGGAGATAAATATGATTATTAAAAATGCTTTAAATCGAATAAAAGAAATAATACGTGGTTTAAAAACAAAAAAAGTTGAAGAAAGACTACAATCATATACCACAATTGCGGTAATACTTAGTCGTCTAGAAGATATCAGCAAAGACCAAAAGCTCCCTAATTATGTTATATATAAACAGGATTTATTATATAGTTGCGAAGTTTTGTGCGGTTTAGATGATGTTGATGGTCATTCTGAGGAACAACATATAGGTTGGGCGTTATCGGCAGTTGATAAGTTAAAATCTTTTCATTGTTTTAACGTAGATAACCATCATATTTGAGCTTAGGATATAGGTAATAAAGGTGAATATATAATCTTAAAGGATTAATGTAGTATTTTATAGAAGTATACATAAAATGAAATAAGGAAGTGTTTAAAAATGTGTACATCTTGTGATGAAACTTACAGAATATTTTCTGTTGAACTTATTACGAAAGAACCTGTTAATACAAATATGGAATTATTTAAAGAGATAGCTCACAGACTATTTCAAAATAAAGTAATATCCAATATTAATATTGATAATAATAAGGCTTATAATGTTAATGGTAAGCAAATGTTTGGATTTGATCTTCATTTAGGTAATACTAACAATCCTTTGACTGTGAATCTTGAAAATGTTGAAAAAGCGCTTAATGGTCTTTTAGCTCAGTTTGTAGATTACTCTGAAATGCAAATTAAACTTAATTAAATATTTGTAAAGTTGGCATCCTTCGGGGTGCTTTTTTTCATGTCAAAACAAGCGATTAAAAGTCGCCTCGCTCTTATTGAGTGAGGCGACTTTTAAGTTTGCTAACAGTGGTAACGAAATTAATTGTTGTTTTTTTATTCTTTCAATCTATAAATTACGGAACATACGTTCGCCAGTGAGGAAATAAGGATTATGAGCTGCCATTTCATGTTAATCTAAAATGCATTGGGAGAAATTAATCCGATTATCCATGCTGCTTAATAAATGGGATCTCATTAATTTGATGCTCATTTGTCATGGTTTTATAAACAGTTTTAAGACAATCTGTACAAATTGCGTTTTTAATAAGAAAGTTGTTTTTTTGCTCTTCCGCACAAAATTGTAAAAAACAATATTGTTCATGTCCGCAAATTTCACAAGTCGTATATTCCATAATTCGTATCCCCCTTTATTTATAGTAGTATACTGGATAAATATGGTTTTTATTCATACAAGATTCAATAAGTCTTGTTGAGTTCATCTCAAAATAAAAACGAAATATTTTCTGAAGTAAGTGTTAAATAATTGTTGGTTATTTGATTATGGTTAAAGGAAAATAACTTCTTTTAGACGAATGTTTAAATAACTAAAAACGTTATTTTTCTTCTTCCCGAAATGTATTGATATAAATCACTTATAAGCTTAATTCCTATTAGATATTATATGATTAGACGAAGTGGGAGGCGTTGGCATGACTGATTTAGAAATCAAAGAATTATGGGAAGAAATAGAACAGTTGCGTAATAAACTCCATGATATTGCTAGCAAAAAAGGAATTAACTCACCAGAAGCGATCCGTGCAAGTCAATCATTGGACAATAAGGTGAATGAATTTTATCGTTTAAAACGTTAAGTCACTTTGGTGGCTTTTTCTTTTATTCAAAAAAATATCAAAGATTTTAGTGCTATCCTTCCAATTGGAAGAATAGTTTCTTATTGCATAAGTCAAAATTATATTTAATTCTATGTTTTCGTAAAAGCAATGGAAGACCATAAAAATGAAATTATTCTAATACTAGCCGGTTATCAAAAAGAAATGGAAAATTTCTTGCAAACAAATCCAGGTCTACGTTCTCGTTTTCCAATCCATATAGATTTTCCAGACTATAACCAACAAGAGTTGTTACATATTGCCGAACAAATTTGTGCAAAACGTCAATATACATTATCTTCCGATACACAAGTCGCTTTATTAAAGCTTTTGCTTCAACAAAGTAACATTGATGAAAACTTTGGCAATGCCCGGACGGTCCGTAATATGATTGAGCAAGCAATTCGTCATCAAGCCGTACGCCTAATGGCTAAAGGTAATATTACTAGACAGGAGTTAATCCAAATTGAGCCTGATGATTTAAAGGGGGTTAAAGAGTGAGGGATCTTATTGTCGTTGGCCGCCCAAATTCAGGAAAAACAATGTTTACGCTCAATTTTGCTTCTTATATCGGCAGTAAATCAGTAGATATAACCTTTCGGAGTTATGATGATTTAATTACTTGTAAGCATTTTTCAGTTGAAGAAGCAAGGCGAGAATTATGTAGCAATACATTACATAAAACCAGAACGCTGCAATCATTAGTACTTAAAATTGCAATTGGAAAAACGGCAGTAAATTTTAGGCTCAATGATACTTGTGGGATTGGTGAAAAAATACATAATGAGGTAGCAGTTCGTCGTGGAATGGCACAGACTCTGAGCCTAATGCGATGTGCAGATTTTATTTTTCATATTATTGACTTATCATATATATCTAAAGAATACATGAATGGTTCTAGTACTATAGACCATGAAATATACAATTATGGCATCATCCAGAATTCATACATTATTTTGGCCAATAAGACAGATATTCCTTATGCTAAAGATAATCTTACTAAGCTGTCTTGTATATTTCCTAAAGCTACAATTATCCCGATTTCAGCTTTATTAAGTCAAGGATTGAAAGAGGTGAAGAGTTGTGTCGCCCGTAATATTTGAATTCATCGGCACAACTTTCTCTGTAATATTTTGTGCCATTGCAATTAAACTGGCCGATGATTTTTTGGACCAAGAGATTGACACAAATTACAATTTTGCAAAAGATATTGGGAAAGGAACCATGATATATAGCATGCTATTCATGGCCTGTGCAGTCTGTTTAAATGTCTCAGTAAGTACTTCTTTATTTTTTGCTAGTTATATTATTGGCATGTTTCATGATTTAAAACAGCAATTTCCCAGCCGCCTCAGTGGCATACAAGAATCGATTTTAGTATTTATAATAGGAATTTTCTTCTGGGGTTGGAAGACCATGGTATTCTCAGTTTTATTCATTTTATCAATCCAATTATTTGACGATTCTATAGATGTCCATATTGATCAGTTGTCTGGACATCGTAATTGGGCCCACCGCCTAGGGAATGTGGAATGTTTCCTGTTATTTGTAGTAAGCATACTTGCATCTTGGTGGGTTGACGAACATTTGTTCTTTCCTGTGTTTTTGGGTACAGTTATCTTTTATGGTACCGTTTGGTGCTATCAGAGGGGGAGGGCATAAGTGTTACTAATATTGATAGTAGTCGTTAGTGCATTATTAGTAGGGTATGTTTGGGGTAAACATGACAAAGTTATCCACCAAACAAAGCAATTAGAGGTAAGTATACCTATATTGTTAAGGCAGCAATCCCTGGAGCGGGGCTATTGTATATTGTGTAATGGATCTAAAAAAAATATACTTAGACAAAAATTAAGGAAACAATACAAAATGAAATTAGTTTGTTTAAGAGTGTGCAATAAAAAGAGGAATTTTTGATTGAACATATAATTTAATCTGTAGGTGTTTTCTAACATCATACAATAAGTTTCTATAAATCTATGTCATATATTATGAATAGCTCTTTATAAGTAAATTCTTGTAAGGTATTTACTCTTCTTGTAGCAGATACAGTAGTTGAATGGAGTTATGAACAGATGAACTTTTTAGTTAACAAACGTACGCGAAATATTGCACTCTTCCTCGGTATCATTACCTTATTTAGTTCAACAGGATTCCTTGCTGCTAATGCGGCATTTACAATATCGGATAAAATATATGATGGCATTTTAGTTGGTGATATTCCAGTAGGAGGACTATCCATTGAAGAAGCCCAAAAAAAAATTAATGAAAACTTCAAGAAACAAATTGCCGCCCCTCCAATTTATTTAACGTATAAAACAAAAAGGTGGCCTATCGGGGCTAAAGATATTGATTTAGACATTGATGCGGATAAGCTTGCTCGGCAAGCTTATAATGTTGGCCGGGTTGGAAATATAATGAATCGTGTGCAAGAAAGATACCGTACAATTCATTATGGGAGCACCATACCGTTGGCATTACAGTATAACCAAGCGAAATTACAGGATGTTGCAAAGGGTATTGCAGATGCTGTATACAGTAATCCGCAAAGTTCTTCACTGTTATATCAAAATTCTAAAATTAGTATTCTTCCTGAAAGAACTGGTTATAATGTTGATTTAGAAAAAACGTTAGCTGCTTTAAGCACAGTATTAAATACTAAAATTCCTGCTACACTTGAACTGGTAGTTAACGAGCTACCACCTTCCGTTTTATCACAAGATTTATCTGGAATAGATAGTTTACTATCCGTATATACTACGCAGTTTGATTCACATAATGAAAATCGATCAAAAAACATTACCATAGCTACTAAGAATATTAATAATATCTTAGTAAGACCTGGCGAAACATTCTCCTTTAATCAGTATGTGGGAGAACGCCTTTCAGAATATGGTTATCAAGAAGCTCCTGTATTCATTGATGGTAAGCTAGTACTGGATTGGGGTGGAGGGGTCTGTCAAGTAAGTAGTACTCTATATAATGCAGCATTGCTGGCTGATATGGGTATTGAAGAACGTACGTCACATTTTCATCCTCCAAGTTATGTTCCTTTAGGGCGGGATGCTGCTGTTGCGGACAATCTTCTAGACTTTAAATTTAAAAATACTAGTAACAGTAATATTTACATTTCAAGTGAAGCTTCTAATAATGAGATAACCATTTATATCTTTGGTAAAAGTAATCCTGCCCTTACGGGTATTAGGATTATTGGGGCTAATGAAAAGGTTATAGAGCCTACTACTGTTTTTAAAGAAGACTCTAACCTTGAGTTGGGAAAACAAGTGGTAGAATCTGAAGGGCAGAAGGGCTTTGAAGTCACAACTTATAGAGTTAAAGTTACCAATGGGCATGAAAGTAAGCAAGAATTTTTGGCGCATGACGAATTTCAAGCAGAAGATAAAGTAATACGAATCGGTACTAAGATATTATCAAAATAAGGCAATGAGTAATTACATAAAATATGCCTTCCAGAATTGAATGGGAGGCATATTTTATTTTAGTTATTTATTAATAAAATTGCATAAGTATAGTGAGGCTTATTAATAATAAAATAGCTAGATAAAGAATTTACCTTTTACTACTTGTCTGTAGCAATCTGTAGTATAATCTATATTGTCTTATAAATAGTGGTAGTCATTTATGATGTTTGCCAGTTTACAAGATTTAATGATTGGAGTGTGATATATTTGTCAAAAATATATGGGGAAATTGCCGGAATACGCAAAAGTATCTTAAATAGGTTAGAAGAGTTATATGAATTTACCATCCCATTTGGACAGGTTATAACATCTGAACTCGCGCAACAAATGGTTACTCTTACAACAGACCTAAATCGTGAAATTGCTATATATATTAGTAGGCGTGGGCAAATCACTTGTGTAGCAGTTGGTGACATATATACTGTCGTACTACCTGAAATCGACGGGCGTCGCTCGAGTAACCGTTTGAGCGGTATTCGCTGTATTCATACTCATCCTAGTGGCGATACAGAGCTAAGTGGGGTTGATGTAGCTTCTTTAAAAGAAATGCGTTTTGATTTAATGGCAGCGCTTGGTAGTAAAGACGGGGTTATTCAAGCTGGATTTGGTATTATTACTAATATAGAGAAGGACAACTTTAATACTCAAACAGTTGGTCCGTTATCTCTAGAAGAATTTATTGAGCTTGATATCACTTATTTGACAGCACAGATTGAACGGCAATTAGACTTAAATACGAAGACATCTGCTATTGAAGAAACCGAAAGAGCTATATTAGTTGGATTAGAGAAACAAGGAAAATGGGCAATTATTGATTCGCTGAAAGAATTAGCTCAACTTGCGGAGACTGCTGGCGCAGAAGTACTAGGAATGACATGGCAAAAAAGGGAGCGTCCAGACTCAGCATTGTTTATCGGGCGTGGTAAAGTGCAAGAATTAAGTTTACTGCGCCAAGAAAAAAATGCAAATCTTATTATTTTTGACGATGAATTATCGCCTGCTCAGCAACGAAATTTGGAAAAAGCATTAGGCATTAAAGTTTTGGATCGTACAGCCTTAATTCTAGATATATGTGCTTTACGTGCTCGTTCTCATGAGGGGAAATTACAGGTTGAACTAGCACAACTCCGATATAATTTACCAAGACTGGGTGGGCAAGGGTTAGTATTATCTAGGCTTGGTGGTGGAATTGGTACTCGAGGTCCTGGGGAAACCAAACTTGAAGTAGATAGACGAAGAATACGTGATCGGGTTAGCGATATTACACAACAAATAGAACAGATAAAAAAACAACGCAATTTACATCGCAAACGTCGAGAGAATACGCGTATTCCAACAGTAGCCTTAGTTGGTTATACGAATGCAGGAAAATCAACTTTACTTAATACTCTAACAGCATCTGATGTTTTAGCTGAAGACAAGTTGTTTGCAACGCTTGACCCAACAACTAGGCATATCACTTTACCTAATGGCCAACAAGCATTATTAACTGATACTGTAGGCTTTATTCAAAAGCTCCCGCATCAGTTAATTGCCGCTTTTCGTGCAACATTAGAAGAAGTGATACAAGCAGATATACTGTTACATGTAATTGATGCCAGTCATCCTCAATATCAAGAACAGAGTCATGCAGTATACCAAGTGCTACGTGAATTAAAAGTAGATACGAAACAATTAATTACTGTCTTTAATAAAGGGGACAAATTAGAGGATCAAAGTATAAAGGATCAGTTATTAAAAAAAGAAAATAGTGTTATAATTTCTGCACTATCAGGAACAGGCACTAATACTTTATTATTATTAATTGAAAATTTTATAAAGCAACAAACAATCGAAATGCATTTACTTATACCATATAATGATAGTGGTGTAATAGCAAAATTGTATGACATAGCGAACGTCCACTCGACCGAATATCGTGAAGATGGAATTTATGTAGTTATTTCATTGCCACCTGATCAAATGAGTTATTTTAGTACATATGCAATAGGAGCAGAATTATCATGACAACTTTTCCAGAAGAAATCTTAGCTATACGAAAAAAAGCATTAGAACAAACATCATCATTATTTTCCATTGTTGATGAAATTTCCGAAAAGAACACGAGTAAGGTTTTAGAAATATTTCGTAAACACAAATTATCTGACTATCATTTCCGCACTACATCAGGCTACGCCTATAATGATGCAGGAAGAGAAAAGCTGGAAGATATTTGGGCAGATATTTGTGGTGCAGAAAAAGCGCTCGTACGCACCCAGTTTGTATCGGGCACTCACGCTTTAGCGACGGTACTATTTGGCCTATTACGTCCTGGCCAAGAACTTTTATCAGTAACAGGGGCACCTTATGACACGATGCAAACAGTAATTGGCCATACGTGCTCCTCACCAGGTTCACTGAAAGAATTTGGAGTCAGTTATTCTGAACTTCCCATGATAGATAGTGGGGTAGATATGGATAACATCGCTAATGCAATTAAACCTAATACAAAAATGGTTTTAATCCAGCGTTCAAGAGGCTATAGTATGCGCGACCCGCTGACAATTGACGAAATTAGTCAGTTATGTGCTCATATAAAGAAAATAAAGCCAGATTGTATTTGTTTTGTAGATAATTGTTATGGCGAATTTGTTGATACTCTGGAACCGACAGCTGTTGGCGCAGACATTATGGCTGGATCGCTTATAAAAAACCCTGGAGGAGGTATTGCCCCAACAGGTGGGTATATAGCTGGGAAAAAAGAATTAGTCGAACAAACGGCTTATCGTATGACGGCACCAGGTATTGGCAGTGAGTTAGGTGCATCCCTTGTTGATAATCGACTTTTATTTCAAGGTATATTTATGGCGCCTCATACCACAGCCCAAGCGGTAAAGGGAGCTATATTTGCTTCTATCTTTTTCTCTTTATTAGGTTACAATACATTACCATTACCCGAAGAAAAACGTAGTGATATCATTCAAGCAATCCAACTTGATTCACCTGAAAAATTGGTAGCATTTTGCCAAGGCATACAGAAATATTCACCAGTAGATGCTCATGTACGTCCAGAGCCAAGTGCTATGCCAGGGTACCAGGATGCAGTCATTATGGCTGCAGGTACCTTTGTTCAAGGCGCCTCTATTGAGTTAAGTGCCGATGGACCTCTACGGTCACCATATATAGTATATTTACAAGGTGGCCTCACTTTTGAACATGCTATGATTGGAATCATGGGAGCGGCAGCTGAAGTTTTTAAATTATAGTAACAAGAAAGAAGTTTTTATGATAAAGGCTAATTAACACAAAAGGCAACCATCTTATTATTAAGGATGGTTGCCTTTTAATTTCCTGCATAATTATTGAGTAAAATGTTATATGCTCCGAAATACTCCGATAACTTTTCCCAAAATTGAGACATTACGCGAATAAATAGGAGACATACTATCATTTTCAGGTTGCAAACGTATATAATCTTTTTCTTTAAAAAAACGTTTTACAGTTGCTTCCTCATCGTCAAGCAAAGCGACTACAATATCATTATTATTGGCAGTTTTTTGTTTATTAACTAACACATAATCTCCATCCAGAATACCTGCATTAATCATACTGGTTCCTTGCACTACGAGCATAAAGACATCTTCATTATTTCCGATTAATGCTTTTGGTAAGGCATAGGTTTCTTCGATGTTTTCAACTGCTAATATAGGCTGACCAGCAGTAACGCGACCAACTAATGGCACAGAAGTAAACACGTCTTGCCTCCATGGAATGGCGCCTAGTATTTCAATGGCGCGTGGTTTTGTGGGATCACGACGAATAAATCCCATTTCTTCAATTTTAGCTAGGTGGCTATGTACTGTTGAACTAGAACTTAAACCAACGGCTTTACCTATTTCTCTTACGGATGGGGGGTAACCCTTGCTATGCAATGTATCCTTAATATATGATAAAATTTGATTTTGCCTAGTTGTTAATCTATCCTCATTATCCATAGTTTCATCTCCTAAACATATTCGTTTTTAACGATTATAGTAATAATTATAATAATATTATCATTATAACAATTATTACTATAATCCGCAAACATTTGTTCGTCTTATACTAGTTTTATGATTGACCGAACATAGGTTCTATGGTAAAATCTAAATATAAAGCAAACATTTGTTCGGAGGTGCTGAGTTGTGTTTAAAATAAATAATATGTGGTTTATAATCGCTCTAACTATAATTGCATTATCGTATGATAATAATTTCACATTTTCTAATAAATATTTAGCTGTTACTTCTTATCAAACCGTGGATGTTCATAATGGAGATTCACTTTGGACGATTTCCTCTAAATACGTCACGGATAAAGATGACATACGTCACTTAGTCGCAGCAATTAAGTATCTTAACAAGTTAGATAATGATACGCAAATACATCCAGGGCAGTTATTGAAGATCCCCGTTATACAAAAAGATATTAAGTATGCTCAAAAAGAGAATTAGCACATTGGTTGTGCTAATTCTCTTTTTGTCCGATTTCCATCTCTTAATTATGTAAACTAGAAAGAATAATTAGAACATTATATGATATAGCATATTAAAGCAATAATCGTCAAACCTCTCTATAAGAGACTTCTTCAATTTGCTGTTCTGTAGATGATGAATTTACAAGCTCTGTCCTAGCTCCATGTACGCCACACTCTGGGCAGAGCCATGATTGTATTTTTAATTCTTTAGTATTATCTTCAAACTGATAATCCACGATTACATATTTAGAGATTTTCTCTGAATGTTCACACCATAATTGTTTTTTCATAAATACCCTCCTAAAATTTCAGAATTATATAATAATTATTGGGATGTAGTATTTTATTATCCGTTTTCCAATATTATGCAAGTTCTATTTGAGTGGGTATAGGAAACTATGTAATAATCTGAACTTCAGGATTTTGTTGCACGTGATTACCATGTAGTAAAGCGTTATTTATTTGTTTGTAATTTTTATCTATTCATTAGGTATATTAAATACAATTAAGCCCGGAATAATCTTATATGCTTTTAGATCCATGGTCACTAAAGTAAAACCATATTCTTGCGCTGTTGCAGCGACAATTGCGTGCTCAGTAGTCATCTCAGGGAAATTGGACTTAAATACTCCAGCCCTCTGTGCTATAGTTGAAGATAAAGGGATGACTTCCACAGTTGCGAGGATTTTGCTTATTAATTCTGGACTTGCCTGAGATAACGTATATAGTTCCATCTCTCCAATAACAGAAATTGCAGGCAAAGGAGAATCGCTATGAGCGAGTGTACGCAAAAAATCAGTGGTTGCTTGGCGACCATTTAAATGCGATATTAAAATGGATGTATCAATTAGAATTTTGTTCATAATATAACTCCCTTTATATTTATAGCTTAAATAAGTATCTCCTACTACGAATTTTCTTCGTTTGAATGGCCTTCCTCCCTCTTTTTAAAACTACCAAACGTCTCTTCAAGTATGCAAAATAACATATCTTTATCCTTGCTTATCTTTTTCGGATTCCCCTCTAATAAAATGAATCCTTCTTCTGTAACTTTTGCCATTAATATATCATTTTCGTTTATTTCCAACTTTTTTCGTATATCTGACGGAATTGTTATTTGCCCTTTTGGGTTTACTTTGCAGGAAAAATTCATACTTCAATCTCCTTTTCGCAGTAGTAGTAATTTTAAATTTAAATGTAGTCTATCATAAAAAGAGGAATTCTTCAATGTCGCTTACTATTTTATTGACTTTTTCTAATTAATGACATAAAATTAAATAAAAACTCAATGTTCGATAATTTAAGATTATCGAACATTGAAAAATACGAAAAGGAATAAAAATATGAATATTATTACTACGTATGACAAAAAAGAAATTGCTACAGAAACATACAACGAATACATAGAACAAGGAAAAAAACTAATTATAAGCTCGAAGGCTAAAAATACTACGAAAGCCTATTCTTCCGATTGGAGAATGTTTTCTGAGTGGTGTGCGACAGAGGGCGTATCAGCTTTACCAGCAACGCCTGAAACGGTGGTTGCATATTTATCCTACTTATTTACGCAAAAGAAGAAGCCCAGCACAATTTCTCGTCAGAAGAGTACAATTAGCCAAGCGCATGCCACTGCGGGTTATGATTCGCCAACAACAGCAAAAATGGTCATTGATACTGTAAAAGGTATTAAACGTGAGTTAGGTATTATGCGCAATAAAAAAAGTCCTTTATTATCTGAAGATTTACAGCTAATTTGTGATAAAAAGAGGGACCTAAGAAGTCTTCGAGACTGTGCCTTATTATTAATAGGTTTTTCGGGTGCTTTTCGTCGTTCGGAATTAATTTCATTGGATGCAGAGGATGTCCGTTTTACGAGGGAAGGACTTAGAGTGTTACTGCGTCGTTCAAAAACGGACCAAGAAGGTGCTGGAATGGAAAAAGGAATTGCTTATGGTTCTAATCCAGATACGTGCCCAGTGCGAACCTTGCAAGATTGGTTAGAGGCTGCTCAAATAAAGAATGGGCCGCTTTTCCGTCAAATTAATAAACATGGTCAAGTATCTAAAAAAAGGTTGGCATCCCCTCATTCCGTAGCTAGAATTGTAAAAGAATATGTACAAAAAATCGGCCTCTTAGAAGGTCAATACTCTGGTCATAGTTTACGAGCTGGTTTTGCTACGGAGGCCTCTGGGAATGGAGCATCATTAGATGATATTATGCGACAGACAGGCCATAGAAGCGTAGAAATGGTGCGCGAGTATATTAGAAAACAAAATATTTTTAAGAATAACGCTTCCACAAAACTTGGGTTATAGAAATTATAGAAAAAAGCGTCCAAATTTGGACGCTTTTCTCTATAATAAAATGGCATTATGAGGTTATATGATCAATATAATAATAAAAAAGGGGGATATAATATGAGCAAATCGGAAGATACAAATGAGGGATTACAAGAAAATTACCAACAAGAGCTTGCAAGTGATTTTTATAAAAAACTAAGTCATTATATGGATGAATTTGATAAGAGTCTTAATCAAGAGCAAGAAGTTGGAGTTAAGTTAGTAAATTTTGGCCAAACAGTACAATTTACAGTACATAGTATCGGTTATTTTAATCCAAAATTAATATGTTTTTATGGAGAAATGCCAGATGGGTCAGCTATTCAATTAATCCAACATGTTAATCAAATTAATTTTCTTCTGACAGCTGTACAACGTAAGAATCCCGAGGTTCCCAAACGTCCAATAGGATTTTGCTCAGAATTTTTTAGATATAAAGAAGGATATCCTGAGTATATGGGATTTACTCCTCGCAAGTAAGAGGGATTACTTATACTAGTATTTATTCTAAACTAAGTCGCTTTACACATACATTAACCTCTTTTACGACTAGTCCGGTCATTTGCTCCACCATCGATTTGATACGCCTTTGGGCTTGATATGTGATATCCCAAAGAGAATTACCATATTGTACAGTTATATCTAAGTATATGGAAATGCCTTTTTCTTTATCAGGGGAATATTTTATATTTATTTGACTGGTATTGGGTATTTCTGGAACAATTGTAGCTACGTGATCAACGATAGTCGCAATTGCTGCATCGGAAATAAGTAATTTGCCATAATAGCTAAAGGTTGGACGAACAATTGACTTTTCACCAATTTTGCGACGTCGTGTTTTAGGCTTCTTGAAGAATATATCTAAGGGGTCTATAAGATATCCTGAAAAATGGGGTTTTAATTCTATTGTTGGTACCGGAATGATATGTTTGCCTTCTTTTAATCTACTTTCACGAGCTTTAGCAATTTCTGCAGGCGTAGCGATATCCTCAATCATAATTACTTTACTAATCTTAGGTAATTCTAAAATATGAACAATTTTCTCAACCATATTGATCGAGGTTCCTAAAACTAAAATGCGTGTTGGCATTACATTTTTGATTGCCTTTCGTACTTCTTGCGCATGATCTTCTTCCATAAAAATTGCTCGCTTAACAGCCATTATTTTACTGGCTTCTTTTTTAGCAGAGTGACCAGCAATAATTTTACTATCCTTAATTAATAAGCCATCATCAATAATTGTATCAATATGATGTTCATGTGCGACAATTAATGCTCTATGACTTTTTCCAGTGCCACTTGGCCCCACTAGTGCGATGATGTCCATCGGGTAGCCTCCTATTATTTTATATATGGCGATAAGTATTCATAAATAAAAATAAACATCTTTTAAGATGTTGTCAAGTAAAGAAAAGTTTTTTATTCTTATTCTTTAGATCATAGTACAAAACTTATTAAAAGGTAAATTCTTATATTTATTTTAGCTAATTAAGTATAGTAAACTCCCCCTTTATTATTCATCTCGGGGGAGTTTGTAGTTATAGAACAAGTCAAAATGACTTTTGTAACCTTTTTACTAGCGATGCTGAAATCGTAAATACCCCCAGTTTTTCAGGAAATCTAGTGGGAATGGCATGGAAATCTGAACCGCCTGTTACTAGCAGTTGATGATCAGTCGCCATATTTAAATATTTTTTCACTTGAAATTCTGTATGTGTAGGATGGTATACTTCCAGTCCTAGAATGCCAGCAGCGATAAGATCCAAAACAATATTGTCATCTCCAATCAAACCGGGATGCGCTAAAACGGGAATACCACCGGCCCTTTTTATTAAATTGATGACTTGTAGTGGTGTCAGTTTATAATGAGGTACATAGGCTGGTCCATTTTTATCTAATAACTTCGTAAAAACATCAGAAACATTAGCAAAATAGCCTTTTTCTATTAGTGCCTTAGCAAGATGCGGCCTGCCGATAGAGGTAGCTTGCTGCGCTATTTCTAGTACACGTAAATAATCAATATTATAACCTAAATGGTTAAGCTTTTCTACCATTTGTTTTATACGGTTGCGACGATGGGTAACTAAAACTTCTAAATGGTTACGTAACTCAAAATTGTTTATATCAATCTGATAACCTAAGATGTGTACTTCATTTGTTGGTAAATCTGTACTAAACTCTATACCAGGAATAATACCAATGGTGGTAACTTTTGTATAATTTATTTCTATTAAACCATCAACGGTATCATGGTCTGTGATAGCAATATAGGAAAGGCCAGCCTCAATAGCTTGTTTAAGAATTTCTTGAGGTGAGAGATGTCCATCAGAAGCTGTTGTATGAATATGTAAATCAGCTGTCATGTTGGCTTATATTTAGAGCTAGTTGTATTAAGGTTCTTGTAGCTACGCCTGTAGCACCTTTAACTTTATAGCCCTCTTCTTTCTCAATATATGCAGTACCAGCAATATCTATATGGACCCAAGGAGTATTCTCAACGAATTCTTCAATAAATGATCCAGCAGTAATTGCTCCAGCCATACGTCCACCAGAATTTTTTAAATCAGCAATCGTACCTTTCAGTTGCTCTTTGTACTCAGGAAAGTTTGGTAATTCCCACATTTTTTCTCCTGCATCTTCTGCTGCATGTAGTACTTGTTGGCAAAGAGTACTATTATTAGTGATTAAGCCAGAAGCTACATTTCCCAGAGCAACAACACATGCACCTGTTAAGGTGGCAATATCAATGATTTGAGTGGCACCTAACTTGTTAGCATAAGTAATAGCATCTGCAAGAATAAGCCTTCCTTCGGCATCTGTAGTAATAATCTCGATGGTTTTACCACTCATTGAGTAAATCACATCACCAGGTTTAAAGGCATTTCCGTCAGGCATATTTTCGGTGCAAGGAATAAGCCCAATAATATTAATTTGGGGTTTAAGCTTTCCAATCGCTGCCATGGCACCTAATACTGCAGCCCCACCTGCCATATCACTTTTCATCTCACCCATATTTAAGCTTGGTTTAATAGAAATGCCACCACTATCGAAAGTGACACCTTTTCCTACGAACGCTGTGATTTGTTTACTAGTTCTATCTCCCATATATTTTATAACAATCATTTTAGGAGGCTGAACACTGCCTCGAGTGACCGCCAGTAAAGCGTGCATGTTTTCTTTTTCCATATCTTCTTTTTCTAGTACTGAAAATTCAACGTTACTTAGTTGGGCAATTTCTTGCGCACAAATAGCCATTTTAGTCGGCGTCATATACTGAGCTGGGTGATTAACTAAATCACGGGCTAGATTAACCTTTTCACTGATTATAGCAGCATTGTGGATACCCTTTTTCAGGAAAGACGCATTATTAGCATCATTCTCGATGAGGAATAAAGTTCGAATGTCTGCATTTTCAGGTTTATTTGTTTTATAGTAATTAAATTGATACATTCCTAAGATCACGCCCTCTAAAAGGGCTTGTGCAATCTTTTGAATATCATTCTTTTCCGTAACTAAATCACAGGGAATCATGGCAATAGATATAGAATGTATCTTCTTTATTACACGCGCAACAATCCCGGATAGCGCTCTTATTTTATCAATACTTAAACTTTCCTTTTCTCCCATACCAAGTAGCACAACATGTTTAGCGTTAAGTATTCCAAAGGTATGAATAATAGTAGTTTCGCCATACTTACTACAATCAGAGTTCTCTGATATAATGTTGCTTATGTGACCTGATAATGCGTTATCAATTAGCTTTGTATACTCATTTTGCTCTACAACGCCTTTAAATATGTGAATGATCAAAGTATCACATGAGATCTTAGTTATTGAGTTATTTGTTACTACTATTTCCATTGCAAACCTCCATGTTAAATTATTATATGTACATAATACTATTGTACCCCAAATAAAATAGCTAAAACCTGTTCTTTAGAACAGGTTTTAATTATTTATCGCGGTTGGACTATTAGTTTCATGGCGGTTCGTTCCTCACCATCAATTAAAATGTCAGTAAAGGCAGGGATGCAAATAAGGTCAACACCATGAGGTGCTACAAATCCTCTTGCAATTGCTACTGCTTTTACTGCCTGGTTAAGTGCGCCTGCGCCAATTGCTTGCATTTCGGCGCCGCCTCGTTCTCTTAGCACTCCAGCCAATGCACCTGCTACAGAATTCGGGTTAGATTTTGCTGATACTTTTAAGACTTCCATGTTTTTTAGTACCCTCCTTTTAGTTAGAAAGCAAATGATAAAGTCCTTATTATATCAGTATTCGTCGTGTACCCAAAAAATTCCTTTTTTTTATATTGAAGAAATAAATTTAAAATTTCAAATTTTCTTGTATTCGTGTAATCTCACTTACTTTATTTGAGATAGGATCAACTTTTATTATAATTGCACAAAAAATTGATTCATTACCAGTAGCAACAGTAAACCTAGTTGGCAGTCCTGTTAAAAACTTTTTTATTACAGGTTCTTTATCTACCCCTAATACTGAGTTTAAAGTTCCTACCATGCCAATGTCAGAGATATAAGCAGTACCTTGTGGTAGAACACGTTCATCTGCAGTTTGAATATGTGTGTGGGTTCCTGCAATACATGACACCTGCCCATCTAAATACCAGCCCAACGATAATTTTTCCGAAGTAGCTTCCGCATGAAAATCTACAATAATAACTTCACAGGTATCTTTAATTTCGCATAAAATTTCACTGGCAGTACGAAATGGACAATCTACTGGGGGCATAAATACGCGACCTAGGAGATTAATAATAGCGACGTTCCGTCCCTGAACAGATAATATGTGATAGCCTCTACCAGGTGTGCCAGGAGGATAGTTCGCTGGACGAATTAAATTCGATTCTAAATCAATAAAATCAAACACTTCTTTTTTATCCCAAACATGATTCCCTGTTGTAATGCTATCAATACCCATTGAAAAGAGTTCCTTTAATACATTCGCCGTAATCCCGACCCCACCAGCTGAATTTTCACCATTCGCTATGATTAAATCTAAATTATATTTTTCTTTTAATAGAGGAATAAAATGAGCAGCAGTACGCCTACCAGGTTGACCACAAATATCACCAATCATCATAATATTCACTTGTAATCCTCCAATTAAAACTATTTAATAGAAATGATATTATTTACTTGTTAAAGACTAAGACTCTGCCATCTTCTCGTATGCCAATTAATCGATTTTCATCATAATGTGTTTTTAAATTTGTCAGCATATCTTCAATTACTTCTTCTTGCAGTAGCAAATCTTCTTCTAGTAGAGAATCATTATAGTCGATAATTAAATCTTTAAACGTTTTTCTTAATAAAGCAATAAGTAAGGCAATTTCGTTTTTAGAGATAGTATGTACATCTCTAAATATACTTAGCATAGCAACTTTTTCAAAAACATCTAATTGTATATCAGCAGTTTTTAGTGGCAGACCTTCTAGTGTAGTATAAGCAATAATACTGCTTTTTAATAGCCGCTTGGCATTCGAAAAATCAAGTTGGGATGGTATTGCAGATAACATAAAAGTTAGCTTTAACCAATTATTTTGTGGATCAAAGCTAATAGTACCAATTTCAGGATAGCGAACAAGTATAGAGATTAATAAATTGACACCATCTGAGACTTCTTCGTTATTTTTTTTATATTTAGGCATAAAAATCACCGTCCAATAGTAATAATAGAATATTAATTAAATGTACATATTCTCTAAAGCCCATTTGAACTCCTCTTGGAAATATATGGAACAAATAGTAAAACGACCTTAAAGGTAAGGTCGTTTTACTATTTGTTATTTACTTAGCGTAGTCAACTGCACGAGTTTCACGAATTACAGTTACTTTTATTTGTCCAGGATACTCAAGATCATTTTCTATTTTCTTGACAATATCTCGAGACAGGCGAACCGAGGCTAAATCATCTATTTTATCAGGTTTAACCATTATACGAATTTCACGACCAGCTTGGATAGCAAAAGATTTTTCTACACCTTCAAAGGATTCTGCTATTTCTTCTAGTCTTGTAAGACGTTTTAGGTAACTTTCAAGACTTTCTCTACGAGCACCAGGACGTGCGGCTGATATTGCATCAGCAGCAGCAACTAAAACTGCCTGGACTGTAGTTGGCTCTTCATCACCGTGATGTGCACCGATCGCATTTACTACTTCAGGTGACTCACGATATTTTTTTGCTAAAGTCATACCCAATTCAACATGGGATCCTTCCATTTCATGATTGACAGCCTTACCAATATCATGTAAAAGTCCGGCTCGTTTAGCTAACATAACATCAACACCTAATTCTGCAGCCATAACACCTGCTAAGTGAGCGACTTCAATAGAGTGTTTAAGTACATTTTGTCCATAACTTGTACGGTATTTTAAGCGACCAAGAAGCTTAATAATTTCAGGGTGAAGTCCATGCACCCCAGTTTCGAAGGTTGCTTGTTCACCAGCTTCTTTGATTCTTTGTTCCACTTCTTTTTGGGCTTTTTCAACCATTTCCTCAATACGGGCTGGATGAATTCGTCCATCAGCAATTAATTTTTCTAAAGCAATTCTAGCTACTTCACGACGTATCGGGTCAAAGCCAGATAATATGACAGCTTCAGGAGTATCATCAATAATGAGGTCAATACCAGTTAATGTTTCTAATGTTCGAATATTACGTCCCTCACGTCCGATAATACGTCCCTTCATTTCGTCGTTAGGTAACGCTACGACAGAAACTGTAGTTTCTGCAACATGGTCTGCAGCACAACGCTGAATAGCTAAAGAAATGATATTACGTGCTTTTTTATCAGCATCTTCTTTTGCTTGTTGCTCTAATTCTTTAATCATCATAGCAGTTTCATGTTTAATTTCTTCTCGAGCATTAGCTAATAGTAAATTGCGAGCTTCTTCAGATGTTAATCCTGATAATCTTTCTAATTCAGCAAGTTGTTTGGCATATAAAGTATTAATTATTTCTTGACTTTTATCTAATTCAGCCTCTTTATGGCTGATAATTTCCTCCTTTTTTTCAAGGGAGTCAACTTTCCGGTCAAGATTTTCCTCTTTTTGCATTAAGCGTCGTTCTAAACGTTGAAGTTCTGAACGTCGTTCTTTAGTTTCCCGCTCTAATTCACTCCTAAGTTTGTGAATCTCTTCTTTAGCTTCTACCAGTGCTTCTTTTTTCTTAACTTCACTTGAGCGTTCTGCTTCTACGATTATCTTTTTAGCAGCCTCTTCGGCTGAGATTATTTTTGCTTCAGCAGTTTTTTTGCGTATCCAGTAGCCTATGCCGAAGCCCAAGATAGCAACAAGTACCGTTGTTAAAATAAATTCAAATATAATCTTACACCTCCTTTTATTCAAATAATATTAAGGGTAAGCTGGCAAATTTACACAGCTCTTAAAAGCATTTCACAATTACTCCCCTACAGTAATTGGTTTTATTGGATAAGTATTACAATTGCATATGCAATTGATTAATTCAATTGTAAATGTTTTTCAAAGTAGTGTCAAGTTATCCCTTATGTCTCTTGCTGAGATTAAACAAAAATGCAAAAAAACTGCGTAAAAAGCTTGTATTTAAAGAAATTTGAATAAAAATAAAAAATGATTTGGCACAAGCCAAATCATTTTATGTTTATTAGAAATTATTTTCAGATTGATAAAGATGTTGTATAACTTTACTGATACTACTTGATGAAAATCCTTTAGTAGCTAAATATCGATAAATCTTTTCTTTAGTAGTAGCATCCATAATTTTAAATCGAATATTTACTATTTTAAGGGCAGACTGCCATTCTTCTTTATCACAAGCACAAATTATATTGTGTATAATAGCATCTGGTATTCCACGTTGCTTCATCTTAAAGGTAATCTGTTTTAAACTATACTTGCCAGCTTGCATGTATTTATTAAATAAATTTTTCGCCAATTCATCATCATTTATATACCCATATTCTCGTAAGCGCTGTATGACATTTTCAATAGAATCATAACTATAATCTTTATAATGTAACTTTTGTTGCAATTCGTATTCGCTATGAGGACGACGGGCGATAAGATGCAATGAAGCTTGCCAAACATCTTTCTGACTAGTCAATTGAGACATCATCTAATAAATCAGCAACGGGAACTTTACTTTTTTCAACTAATAATAATTCTCGAATCTTTTTATCAATTTCACTAGCTATATCAGGATTTTGTTTGAAGAATTCTTTAACATTTTCACGTCCTTGACCAAGACGAGTATCGTTATATGAATACCATGCTCCACTTTTATTGATTACATCAAAAAGGGTACCAATATCAACTAAACATCCTTCATGGGAAATTCCCTCGCCATACATAATATCAAATTCCGCTTGTTTAAATGGTGGGGCAACCTTATTTTTAACTACTTTAATTTTAGTACGATTACCAATGATATCATTTCCTTGTTTAAGACTTTCGGCTCTTCTTACTTCTAATCTTATTGTGGAATAAAATTTTAAAGCTCGTCCACCTGTAGTCGTTTCAGGATTACCAAACATAACTCCAACTTTTTCACGAATTTGATTAATAAAAACAACAATTGTTCGAGACTTGCTGATAATACCCGTTAATTTACGCAATGCTTGGGACATAAGTCTCGCATGTAAGCCCACATGAGAATCACCCATTTCACCATCAATTTCAGCTTTAGGTACCAATGCTGCAACTGAATCTATGATGATCATGTCAATTGCATTGCTTCTTACTAGAGCCTCACATATTTCTAAAGCTTGTTCACCGTTATCTGGTTGGGAGATAAGCAAATTATCAATATCAACACCAAGATTTTTAGCATAAACAGGATCTAGGGCATGTTCGGCATCAATAAAAGCTGCAAGTCCTCCAGATTTTTGAGTCTCTGCAATCATATGTAGAGCTACCGTCGTTTTACCTGATGATTCAGGTCCATATACTTCTATCATTCTACCTCTGGGGACACCGCCAATGCCAAGAGCAATGTCAAGTGGTAATGCACCAGTTGGAATTACTTCTACATTCATTCTAGCAGCGGCCTCACCTAGCTTCATAATAGAACCTTTACCAAAATCTTTTTCGATTTTTCGTACAGCACTTTCTAAAGCTTGTAGTTTATCTGATGATGTTGATTTTTCCATGAATTTATCATCCCCCTTGTTACTTTCATTGTACAAACATTTGTTCGTATTGTCAATAGTCATAAATGTACTATTTATTCAATTCGACGAAAGAAGAATATAGGCGCTAATGGGAAATATAAGTAAATAAGAAGAGGACATAAAGTCCTCTTCTTATTAGAATCAAAAGCATTCTTTGGAAACGATTCTTTATAGGAGTCGCCACTATCTGCTTTTCGCAGGTTCAACGTTAATTTTATATCCTTTAATAGAACTCTTATGCAATACAGCGATAACACGCTCGGCAATATCCATAGGAACCTCTACAAAAGTAAATTTTTCATAGATATTGATTACGCCAATATTGCTTCCAGGGATATCGGCTCCTTCGGCTATGGTGCGAACAATATCTTCAGGGCGTATTTTCTGAGCTCTGCCGGCATTAATAAATAAGCGAACCATGCCTGCTTCAGCACCTGTATTAGTGAAATCAGGTTTGTCTTCTTCAACAGCAAATTTTTCTTTAAAACCTTCTTGTGCCAGCTTTAAAGCGGCTGCTGCGATTTCTATCGGGTCATAATCAGCTGCTAAATCTACGATAATGTCTTGATAGACTTCAAATTTACCTTGCTCAATCATTTGTACTAAGCGATTTTTGATAATTTCTCTTTGACGATCTAAAATGTCGGCAGCAGATGGGAGTTGCTTACGTACGATGCGGGATTTAGTTAGTTTTTCAATAAGTTTAAGTTGACGATATTCACGAGGATTAATAAAAGTAATCGCCACGCCTTTTTTACCCGCACGGCCTGTACGTCCAATACGATGTACATAAGCTTCATTATCTTGAGGAATGTCATAATTGAAGACATGAGTGATATCATCAATATCAATACCTCGAGCAGCAACATCCGTAGCGATCAGTAATTCAAGCTTACCATCACGGAATTTTTTCATAACTCTATCACGTTGTGCTTGGCTTAAATCACCGTGTAAGCCATCAGCCATGTAACCTCGTCCTTGCAATGAAACTACCAAATCATCTACGCCTCTTTTAGTACGACAGAAGATTATCGATTTTCCAGTTGTTTCAACATCAAGAACTCTACATAATGCTTCGAGTTTCTCACGAGTTTCATAATACACTTGATCAATAAGAGGAACAGTAAGTTGTTCTCTACTAATTGAAATGGTTTTAGGATTATTCATATATTTCTTAGCTAAATTAGCAATTGGTCCTGGCATAGTAGCAGAAAATAGAAGTGTTTGTCTTCCTTCAACAGGAAGTTGTTGCATAATTGTCTCAATATCTTCCACAAAACCCATATCAAGCATTTCATCTGCTTCATCTAGGATTAATGTTCTTACAGCATCAAGTTTGATTGTTTTGCGACGAATATGATCTAAAAGCCTGCCCGGAGTACCAATTACCACTTGAACTCCTAAACGTAGAGCTTTAATTTGTCTATCAATAGGTTGTCCACCATAAATAGGTAAAGTTCTAATTCTTTTAAATTTGCCTATTTTTGCCAATTCCTCAGATACTTGAATAGCAAGTTCGCGGGTTGGAGTAAGTACTAGTACTTGAATTTGGCGATTGTCTGTAATACGCTCTATTGCAGGTATACCAAAGGCAGCTGTTTTACCAGTACCTGTTTGTGCTTGCCCAATAACGTCGTGGCCTTCAAGTACAAGTGGAATTGTTTGGTTTTGAATAGGTGATGGTTCTTCAAAACCCATCTCAGCGATCGCTGAAAGTAGTTTTTTGCTTAATGGAATATTACCAAATAATTGAGTTTCGTTCAATGTGTATTGCCCCCTAATTTTTTTAAAAATATTATATTATAACGATAATGTATACTCTCTTAGCATATGTAAAGCGGCTTGTGATATACGATATTTAATATCAGTACGCTGACCATTAAATGTATGATGTTGGCATTGTATACCAGCCGGGCCATCAATTGCAATAAATACCGTACCAACAGGTTTTGTTGGAGTAGCGCCAGTTGGGCCAGCTATGCCGGTAATCCCTATTCCAATACTAGCAGCAAATTTTCGACGAATACCAGTAGCCATAAGGCAAGCAGTTTCTTGACTTACAGCTCCATGCTCAGCGAGGATTTGCGGAGTTACATCAATAAAATCAGTTTTAATTCTATTGGTATAACAAACTATAGAACCCACGAGGTAATCTGAACTACCAGAAATGTCGGTAATGCGACTGGTAACCAGACCTCCCGTACATGATTCGGCTAATGCAACAGTAAACTTCTTTTCAGTTAAAGTTTTCCCAATATTTGCTTCGATAGTATCATTATCCAGACCCCAAATGTAATTGGCAATTTTATGCCGGATTTTTCTCTCCAGTTCATCGATTAATTCTGTGGCTTCAATGCTTGCACTACCTTTTGCAGTAAGTCGAATAATAATTTCACCCGGTCTTGCAAGCAATGCAATAGTTGGATTGGACTGAGAGATAACTAAATCTTTGATTTTCTCTTCTAAAGAGGATTCGCCGATACCATAAGTATGTAATACCCTAGAGACAATGGCTCCCTGCAATCCAAATTTGGTTTTTAGGTAAGGAATCACTGCATGTTCATACATCCACTCCAATTCGTGAGGAGGTCCAGGTAAATGAATAATTATCTTATTATCATGTTCTAGAATCACACCTGGAGCGGTGCCACGCTCATTCTTTATTACATAAGCACCTTCTGGTATCATTGCCTGTCGTAAATTGTTTTCTGGCATAGGGAGTTGACGTTTGGCAAAAAGATATGCCATATGAGTTACACTCTCTTCGTGTAAAAATAAAGGGCGATTTAATAACTGTGCAGTTACTTCTTTTGTGATGTCACCTTGTGTGGGCCCCAATCCACCTGATGTAATTATTATATCTGATCTGCTTAATGCATTACTTAATACTTCTGTCATTCGTGTTTTATTATCACCAACTGTTGAATGATATAAAACGTCAAAACCTAATTCATTTAGCTTCTGAGATAAAAAAGGTGTATTGGTATTGTTGATTTGACCCAAAAGTAGTTCTGTTCCAGTAGCCACTATTTCTACGATCATGTAAAATCACTCCCCCATAATTGGGCAATTATATAAATAAAACATATAGCTGCTAAACTGTTAAACAGTAGCGAGCTTATAAAATTTTACAAATAGCTCTATAATTTTTCAGCAACTACATCATATGTAAATCCTTGGACGATTTTCACTTTTATAACATCTCCAGGTCTACAATTAGTTGCCTTTTCAACGTATATCTGTCCGTCGACATCTGGTGCTTCACGGTATGAACGCCCAGAAACAACAATCTCTGGTTCAGTGTTGACTTGTTCAATTAATACATCTAAGACTGTTCCTTCAAGCTCTTGATTAAGTTGTTCAGATATTTGGCACTGTAATGTCATAAGGTTATGATAACGTTCTTGTTTAACCTCATCGGATACCTGATTTGGAAGATTAGCAGCTATTGTATCTTCCTCTTGCGAATAGGTAAATACCCCAACTCTATCAAATTTCTGAGCCATTACAAATTGTCGAAGATCTTCAAAGTGAGCTTCTGTTTCTCCAGGGAAACCAACAATAAAAGATGTTCTAACTGTAATGCCAGGAATTTTGGAGCGTAAAGTATTTAATAGATTTTCAATATCTTTTCGACTATCTTGCCGCAGCATTGATTTCAAAATAGTATCATTTGCATGTTGTAGAGGTAAATCGATGTATTTGCAAATTTTAGATTCTGTCGCAATAAGTTCAATAAGTTCATTAGAAAAATGCTTCGGATAGCAATAAAGCAAGCGAATCCACATAAGCCCATCAATTTTAACCAGTTCTTTTAAAAGGTCTGTTAATTTAGCTGCACCATACAAGTCACGACCATAACTAGTAGTATCTTGTGCAATTAAATTAACTTCTTTCACACCGTTCGCAACAAGATTTTTAACTTCTGTAACGATCGATTCCATCTTTCGACTACGGAAAGAGCCTCTTACTTTTGGAATTACACAATAAGAACAACAGTTACTACATCCTTCGGCAACTTTAACATAAGCACTATAAAAAGGTGTAGTGTTAATGCGTGGCATAGTTTCATCATAAAGAGTATTGGTTTCTCCAACTAATAATACACGTTTTTTATTATTCATTGTGCTATTAATTGCTTCCATAATGCGATGCCAATCCCCTGTGCCAACAATGGCATCAACTTCTGGCAATTCATCCAATAAGTCTTGCTGGTATCGCTGTCCAAGGCAACCAGCTACAATTAGGCATTTACAATTACCTTGTTTTTTATATTCAGCCATTTGAAGAATTGTCGTTATCGATTCTTCTTTGGCTGACTCTATAAAACTACATGTATTAATAATGAGAATATCCGCTTCTTGGGGGTTATCGGTTAGTTTAATTTGATTGGCGGCTAATAGTCCTAACATGACTTCTGTGTCTACAAGATTTTTAGCGCAACCCAGGCTTATAAACCCGGCTTTTAACATTAAGTGTTCCTCCTAGTATAGATAATATTTTTACTTTGAAGCTAGCCGTACTGTTTTTATCCATTTATCAAGTAATTGGCTTTTCTGCTCAAATGAAAAATTTTCTTTCTTGTCCCAAAGTTTAATATTTTTAGTATCATAGTATTTATAGATAAGCGTTTCTGGATTTGTAGGAACATAATAAAAATTATTGGTATACAAAGTACTTTGGGCAATATCTTGTAGTAACCAATCAATAAATTCCTTCGACTCCGATTCATTGTGCGTGCCAGCAATTAAAGCTGCACCCGTTAAAATAAAAGAAGTTCCATCTTCAGGATATAACAATGCAATAGGAAACTTATCATTCATATAATGTATTGTTTCGTTTTGCGTGGCAATAGCTATGTCGACCTCTCCCATCCCTGCCATTCGTATAGGGGTAGTTAGAAATTTAGCATACTGTACAATCTGAGGATGTAATTTTTTTAAATAGGCGAATGTTTGTGTTTCACCATTTGCAGATAATAGTGTATAAAATAAATTTGCGGAAGCCTCTGCTGCTAAAAAATCCGTGATACCTATGCGGCATTTATTGTCTAAAGTAAGGTCATTCCATTTAGTTGGTGATTTAGGAAGACTCTTTAAGTAGTCCTGATTAACAGCAAATACGATAGGATCATACCAAAGACCTGTCCAATAATTGTTTGCATCTTTAAATCGATCAGGTATTATATCTATTTGTTCAGAAGTGTATGGCGCTATTGTATTAATTTTTTGTGCTTGTTCTAATAATGAACGGTTAGCAATAATAACGTCAGCATGAGGTGTAGCTTTTTCTACTTGAATCCTTGTTAACAAATCCTGCTCGGAAAGCGGTATAAGATTAATGCGCACGTTCTTAGATTTTTCATACTCTTGCGCTAAGAGTGAGAGCTGCTCAATAGGTAATGTTGTATAAACATTAATACTTTTCATGTTTTTTTCAGGATTTTGTTTATCAGCATAGCCCTGTAAGGAAGTACTGCCAGCAATTACAATGACAAGTACAAAGAACGCGATTAATAGAATTGGCAGATAACGACGCATATGCTACCTCCAGTACAAATTAGACCAATAATACTATACCTCTTATTGGTCCTCTATGCAAGTCAATTTTCTCTAAAGTACTAGAAAGGGCTTAGATTATACTAAGCCCCCCCCCTCTTTAGATGGAATTGTAGTATACGTACAATCGTAGTAGTGAATGTAGGCTCTGAGGGCTCAGAGGAATTAATCATTTAAAGCTTTCCTGTAGATAAATATAGATACAACATCTTAATGGTTCTTTTTAGGTTTAAAATGATTATGATATTATATTACTGTTATAGGTTCAGAGTGGTGAGTAATTATGGAATCTTGAGAATCAAGTAAACTTACTTGTAATTCATAAACGCCTTCATGAGTAAAGTCAATATCTTCTAAGAGAATATTATTAATTTGTCGATACGTATTATTCTCTAAGGAAAAGGGGCCATTCTCCCCACTCGCTACAACTCTTCCATCTGGTGCGAGTATTTCAATTTTTTCTTTATAACTTTTATGTGAATTATCATTTGCGCCCCGCCAAATTGTAAGAATTGTGAAGGGCTGAGAATATCCCATAGTATATTGACTAAATTCATTGTAGATTGTGTGCCGTCCATTTTCATCGGTAGTCATGCCTTCACATAATAATGCGGCTTGCAAATGAGGCTCAGCAAGATTCATTAATACTCTCCTCCTACTAGTTTTTATGTTAGTATGGTCTGAAAATTATGGAGTTATGTGAGGCATGTACCTAAAATAGTAGAATAATATATTGGACACGTGTGTATTACCTTAATTATCACCTGTTTGCGCTAATTAGCGACTTTTAGTATGTTTCTTTATATTCTTTTTACGTGATGTGGTTGTTTTTGACTGTTTACTACGTCCTATATCCTTTACTACCTTGCCACTTGTTGATGTGTGTGATTTGCAATTTGAATTATGTGGAGGACGAATTAGACACTTAGGTCCATGGCCAATGAGATCTTGGCGGTTGGCCTTTGTGAGCGCTTCATATACTAACATATAGTTTTTGGGATCGCGATATTGCATCAATGCTCGCTGCATTTTCTTTTCATGAATGTCTTTAGCAACGTAGACTCTCTCATTAGTAAGAGGATTGGTACCTGTATAGTAGATGCAAGTAGATAAGCTCCCTGGAGTGGGAATAAAATCTTGCACTTGTTCTGGCCTGTAATTCAAATCTCGGATAAATTCAGCTAATTCAATAGCTTCCTTAAGACCAGATCCGGGATGGCTTGACATAAAATAAGGAACAAGATATTGTTCTTTGCCGATTAAGTCATTGACACGCTTATAAGCTTTCATAAACTTTAAATATACGCCTTTACTGGACTTACCCATTAAATTAGTCACTTTTTGCGAAATATGTTCTGGAGCAACTTTGAGTTGTCCACTAATATGATGCTCACATAATTCACGTAAGAATTCCTCATTATTTGGGTCCGCCATTAGATAATCGTAGCGTAATCCTGAACGAATGAAAACCTTTTTTACACCTGGCAAGGCGCGCAACGTACGTAATAATGTTAGATAATCTGTATGATTCGTTTCTAATTCCTTACAGGGATTTGGCGCCAAACATTGTCGCCCCTTACAAGTGCCTCTCTCAGATTGATTTTGGCATGATTGTATACGAAAATTTGCGGTAGGACCACCAACATCATGGATATATCCTTTAAATCCAGGCATTGCGATGATTGTTTTAGCTTCATTTATAATCGACTCTTGGCTACGACTTTGGATAATACGTCCCTGATGTGAAACAATTGCACAAAAAGAACATCCGCCGAAACAACCGCGGTGGCTAACTAAACTAAATTGTACTTCTTGGATTGCTGGAACACCACCAGCTTTTTCATAGATAGGATGATAAGTTCGTTGATAAGGGAGATCATAGATTTCATCCATTTCTACAGTTGATAAAGGCAAAGCTGGTGCATTTTGTACTACAAAATATTCACCATGGTTTTGAACAATTGTTTTACCACGAATAGCGTCTTGTTCTTGGTACTGAACTTTAAACGCTTGGTTAAATGCTTCTTTATCCGTATTCACGGCATCGTAACTAGGCGTTTCAATATAATCCCATAAATGTTCAGTGGTATCAGATTTGTAGCAAGTGCCTTGTACGCTTCTTATATCTGATATATCTATACCTTGTTGCAACTGATCGGCAATTTCTTTTATTTGTTTTTCGCCCATGCCATATACCAAAATATCCGCCCGGCTATCAATTAAAATTGAACGGCGTACTGAATTAGACCAATAATCGTAATGAGCAAAACGTCTAAGGCTTGCTTCAATTCCGCCAATAATGATTGGGATGTTTTTCCACACCTCGCGAATGCGATTACAATAAACGATTGTAGCCCGATCGGGGCGGCAACCCGCCTTTCCACCAGGGGAATAATTATCAGTACTCCGATATTTTTTTGCAGCAGTAAATTTATTTAACATGGAGTCAAGGTTTCCTGCCGACACCAATACCCCTAAACGAGGCTTCCCCATCTTCTTAAAGTCTAACGTTGAGCGCCAGTCTGGTTGAGAGATAATGCCTACGCGATATCCGTATTTCTCTAGTAGCCGACACAAAATAGCAGGTCCAAAGCTAGGATGATCCACATACGCATCGCCACTAATAAATAAGAAATCCAATCGATCCCAGTCACGCTTGACCATATCTTCTTTGCAAATTGGTAGAAAATCGTTTTTCATAATTTTACTTCTCCTAAAACAATATAATCCATCGTGGTCGATTATAAATAATGGATACAATTGTTACATGTCTTTTTGTATTTTAAAAACTTATTTTACTAATGAATAGTAAAATAAGAAAAGACTTGGCTTTTGCCAAGTTCTTAGACGTAGGCAAAAGCCTTAGTCATTGCTTGAGAAGTAAAATAGGTAGTTCTCAAGCGTCAAATCCAATACTATTCAGCAAGGGAATTGACCTTATGTATAATGATGTGCTTTTCTATTTGCCATATGTTTTGACTAGGACTTCACCTTTAACTCCCAGTTTCCCCATAGTTTGTCCATTATATACTATATCAATCCCACCAGCATTCCCAACTTTTAACGCAATATTTTGTTCTGCTTCCCAGGTAAGGGTATCACCAGCTTGAGGAGTGCCTTCATAGATTATTTTATTATCAGCAGTTACTAAGGTCCAACATTGATCAGTATATTTTGCTGTAAGTGTAACGGGTTTTTTTAGAACTGTTGGTACTACAGGGGTTACAGATTGTTCTTTAGTTACTTGGTTTGGGATAGTTGGAGTGGATTGCGCTTGCTTTTCTATATTCGGTTCTTGTATTGATTTTGCACTACCTAAAAGCCACCAGGTTCCACCAATGGCACACAAGGCTAACAAACTAATTGTTATCCATTTTATTGGAATATTATTATTATTATTAACTGGCTTATCCGCGTCGACTTTGCTTACAGGGGATAAATTTTCGTCTGCCAGAGTACTAGGATTTTGATCTTTGCGATACAAATCCATTATTTCTTGGCTATTTAAACCTAAATAATTAGAATAATTGCGAATAAATCCTTTTAAATAAACCTCACCAGGAATAACACTATAATTATCTTCTTCAATTGCTGTTATATATAAAGTTCTTATACTGGTAGCAACTTCAATTTCTTTAACCGACAGCCCCTTTTTTTCTCTTTCACTACGCAGTATTTCGCCAACTGTTTGCACGAAAGTTACCTCCCTAAGTTTCTAAAATACTATACACTATTCTATAAATGTCTAATTGATAAACATGCATAATGAAAATAGTTTTTTTCTGAAAAACTATCTCATACTAACAATAGTTACATTCTAACATTTATAGAGAATTTTTTCAAAGTATCTTTTTAATTATCTACAATGATTTACCAAAAAAACATCAATTTTACATTAAAAGATATTAACCGCAATATTTTTCAACATTCTTCGTTGGAAATAGTCGAAAGTGATGAAAGAATACTCTATATTACATTGAAAAGAGAAAAGACTAAAAAAGACCGTCAAGTTGTAGGAGAAATTTTGACGGTCTTTGTGTATAGTTAAGTAATGAATAAGGCGTTATTCTAAAACTAGCCTATATGTTAATACACTTCCTGGCTGGATTTCTGGGCGTAAGTAATCTTGGGGATTAGTTGTTAATAATCGACTAACTTTGCATTGAGTTGGGCTAATTTTTTCAACTAGCATTTTCATATTATTGCACTCAATTTCTTCATAAACTGTTGGAGTACTTACATTATCTAAAACAATCTCTTCTGGTATTATACTCCATAAGGTCATTGTTTCAACCCCTTAGATTCTTTTTGTATTCTAATTAACTCATTTAATTTTGCCTGTGCCTGCGATAAGCCGCCTATTTCGTTAATTATTCCATAAGAGATAGCATCCTTGCCGATAACGGAAGTACCAATGTCTCGAGATAACTCTCCAGTCCTAAAGAGTAAGTCTTTCCATTTTCTTTCGGAAATACTAGAATGATCTACTACGAATTTATTGACTCTGTCTTGCATTTTCTCCAAGTAGTCAAAAGAGCTAGGTGCACCGATGACTAAACCTGTAAGCCGTATTGGGTGAATTGTCATTGTTGCACTTTCTACGATAAAAGAATATGTTGCAGATACGGCTATGGGAACTCCAATACTATGCCCTCCGCCAAGTACTATAGAAACTGATGGCTTAGACATACTAGAAATCATTTCTGCGATAGCCAAGCCTGCCTCCACATCACCACCAACTGTATTTAACAGCAACAATAGGCCTTCAATTTCAGGATTTTGTTCAATTGCTACTAATTGTGGCATTATATGTTCATACTTGGTTGTTTTATTTTGGGGTGGTAAAATCATATGACCTTCAACTTGACCAATAATTGTCATTACATGTATATTGGATTTAGCCGTAGGAATTGTCGTTGCACCTAACTCTTGGATGTTATCTACGGTATCAACCTTTCTAGCCGTTATATTTTTTTTAGGATATTCTTGCGGTATTCTAGGTTGTTCTGGGTTGGTTCCAGGTGGTTCTATAACCGGATTATCATTCTCTAGCATCATACTACCTCCAGTATCTTAGTTTAAATCCTTTATGTAGTATTAGCCAAGTATAAAGTTTCATACTCTGTGATAAGAAAAAAACTTGGCTTATGCCAAGTTTTTTTTATCTAACAGATCATTATTATACTTCCATAATAATCGGTAAAATCATCGGACGACGACGTGTCTTTTCATATAAGTATTTTCCTAAAGTATCGCGCACGCTTGATTTAATTGTGGCCCATTCAGTAATATTATTGGTTTCGCATTTATCTAAAGTTTGCCTTACTTTATTTTTTGCTTCATCCATTAATTGCTCTGATTCTCTAACATATACAAAACCACGAGATACAATATCTGGTCCAGCTACAACACATCCATTTTGCTTGTCCATAGTAATAACTACAATTAAGATACCTTCTTGCGAAAGTTGGCGGCGATCACGGAGTACAATATTACCAACATCACCAACTCCTAAACCATCAATTAAGACAATACCAGAGGCAACTTTTCCTGTAATACTCCCCTTATCAGGTGTAAATTCTAAGACCTGTCCATTTTCGGCAATAAAAATATGATCTTTTGGCATGCCAAGTTCTTGCGCCAATTTGGAATGTTTAACCAGATGGCGATACTCGCCATGTACTGGGATAAAAAACTTAGGACGAACCAAATTATGCATCATTTTGAGTTCTTCCTGGCTTGCATGTCCTGAAACATGAATACCTGATGTTTTTTCGTAAAGTACTTCTGCACCTTGGCGTAATAAATAATCAATTGTACGCGAAACTAATTTTTCATTTCCCGGGATAGGTGTAGCAGAAATAATAATTGTATCACTAGGAGTAATATCTACTTTACGATGATCAGACATGGCCATTCTAGTTAATGCTGACATCGGTTCACCTTGGCTACCTGTAGTTATAATGACAACGCCAGAAGGTGGATAGTTATTAATTTCATCAATATCAATTAAAACGCCCTCAGGGACAGTCAGATAACCTAAATCAGAAGAGATATTGACTACATTAATCATACTACGTCCGAGAACTGCAACTTTACGTTTGTATTTACAAGCGGTATCAATTGCTTGTTGCACACGGTGCACATTGGAAGAAAAGCTTGCTACAATGATTCGTCCCCTAGCATTATGAAACATTTCATCAAATGTCACACCTACCGATTTTTCACTCATTGTATAACCTGGATGCTCTGCATTTGTACTATCAGCGAGCATTACTAACACACCTTGATCACCCAACTCTGCAAGTTTATGGAAATCTGTTACTTTTCCATCTACAGGTGTTTGATCGAATTTAAAGTCGCCAGTATGTACGATAGTACCAATTGGTGTTTTAAGAGAAAGGGCTACCGCATCGGCAATACTATGACTAACCCTAATAAAACCGACTTTAAAAGGGCCTACTTCAATTTGATCACCAGCTTTAACAGGCATCAAATTAGTCGTTGGTACATTGTTCTCTTTTAATCTTCCTTCTAAAATTCCTAAGGTTAATTTTGTACCGTACACTGGAACATTGAGTTGTTTAAGTACATAAGGTAACGCACCAATATGATCCTCATGGCCATGTGTTAGTAAAATTGCCCGCACCAGATCACGATTTTCCAATAAATAAGATATGTCAGGAATTACCAAGTCAATACCGAGCATATCATCTTCAGGAAACATAAGACCAGAATCAATAACGATAATGTCATCTCCATAGCGGACAACTGTCATATTCTTACCAATTTCCCCTAAACCACCTAGGGGAATAATTTGAAGTTTTTGTTGTGTTTTTACCAAAAAGAATCGCACCTCCAGATATTTTCGTAAAGCAAGAAAAACAAACCATTATTTATAAATATCGCCCCTCGATAAATTGAGCTAAAATCCGGTCGTTCATCACTTAGTGTAATTATAGCTTATTTTTAAGTGTATTTGCAACATAGGAAGCTGTAATTGCGCTATTATATGTAGCATTGATAAAAAAACCTCATCCTTTAACTAGGATGAGGTTTTTAGAATCATATCAAATTCATTTTAGTTAAACAACTTTTTATCTGATCCAGTTCAGTTGAGGTAGGTGGGATTAGAGGTAATCTGAAACAACCAGCCTTTTGTCCAATTAAATTTACTGCTGTTTTAACCGGTATTGGATTTGTCGTAATAAACATCATTCGAAAGAAGGGTAAGAGTTCTGATTGTATAGCTTGCGCTTTAGCTAGGTCGTTATCTTTAAAAGCTGAAATCATATCTTGCATACGATTACCTACGATATGAGCAGCCACACTAATAATACCTACCCCACCAACCGCCAATATCGGTAACGTAAGGCTATCATCACCACTATATACCATAAAATCATTAGGCGTAGTCCGAACAATTTCAGCCACTTGTTCAAGATTTCCGCTTGCTTCTTTTACAGCAACAATATTTTTGATTTCCGATAATCTAGCAATTGTTCCAGGCAATATATTAGAGCTAGTACGACCAGGAACATTATAAATAATCAAAGGTAAATTAGTAGTATCAGCAATTGCTTTAAAATGTTGATAAAAGCCCTCTTGTGGAGGTTTATTATAATATGGACCTACTAGCATGGCACCATGTACACCGAGTTTTTCTGCAGCTTGTGTTAGTTTTATTGAAGCCATAGTATCATTAGATCCAGTACCCGCAATAACTGTAGCTTTATCGCCAACTGCTTCAAGTACAGTAGCAAATAACCTTAGCTTTTCTTCATTACTTAGGGTTGCTGATTCACCAGTGCTGCCTGCGACTACTAGACCATCTGAACCATTAGCAATTAAATATTTTGCAAGATTTGCAGCTGCATCATAATTAACACTGAAATCATCATGAAATGGGGTTACCATAGCTGTTAAAATCCGCCCAAAAGTATTCATTTGTTTTTCTTCTCCTTATTAACAGGATAAATTAAACTTCTCATGTAAGGCTGTAACGGCCAAATGTACAAAAGATTTTTTTATTAAAACTGAAATCGATGTATGTGAATCGACAGTCTGTAATATAGGAATATTATTAATAGATAACGCTTCTATAAAACTGGCCATAACACCTGGAACACCATTTATTCCGCCACCGACGACGGAAACTTTAGCACAGTCAAGGGTTGTTTGCACATCACAACCAAATTCGCGAAGTTGAGCTGCAGCCTTATCAGCAAGTTCTTCTGATACCGTAAACATAATTTGACCAGGATGAACGTTAATCAAATCAACACTGATTCCATTGTTTGCCATAGATTTAAATATATTAAAGCTTGCAATGTTATTCAAAGAATCATGCAAATTAACTTTAATTTGAGCGATATTAGCAAGATAGGTAACACCGGTAGCAACACGGTCATTGACATTTGACTCAGTGGTATCTTCTGGCACTATATTAGTTATCAGCGTACCAGGTTCATCTGAAAAGGTTGATTTTACAAGTAAGGGAATATTTTTTTGCATTGCAATTTCTACAGCCCTCGGATGAATGACTTTAGCTCCTTGATGTGCTAGCTGGCAAACCTCTCCATAGGAAATGCAGTCTAGTATTTTTGCAGTGCTGACAATTCGAGGATCCGCTGTCATTATACCATCTACATCAGTATAAATTTCAATCATTTCTGCATCGAGGGCTGATCCTAAAGCAGCTGCTGTAGTGTCACTCCCCCCTCTGCCCAAAGTAGTAAATTCATAATCAATGGTCGCACCTTGGAAGCCACATACGACAGGAATTTTACCCATTCGTAATAAGCTTAGTATTCGGGATGGATCTACTTTCAAAATTCTAGCATTGGTAAAATTATTATCGGTTATAATGCCGGCTTGCCCACCTGTAAGCATAATCGCATCAAGTCCTGCAGCTTGTAGTGTTCCAGTCATAATAACAGCAGAAATCATCTCGCCACAATACAAAATTTGATCGAGTTCACGGCTTGCAATATCTTTATATGCAGTACGTGCCAGGTCAATCAATGTATCGGTAGCGTAACTTTCTCCTTTTCTTCCCATAGCCGAAACGACTACTACTGGATTAAAACCTTTATCATGGGCAGTTTTAATCTTTGCAACTACTAAATCTCTACATTCAGGAGTTGCAACAGAGGTACCACCAAATTTTTGAACTATTATCCCCATTATTTCACCTCAAAGTAAGTTATGTTCAATCATATACTCGGCGATTTGTAAGGCATTTAAAGCAGCGCCTTTACGTATTTGATCACCAACAACCCAAAGATTTAGACCATGTGGAACGGAATTATCTTTTCTAATTCGACCTACAAAAACTTCATTTTGATTGGAAGTAAACAAAGGCATTGGGTATACCATTTCTGCCGGATTATCTTGCAAAATAACTCCTGGGAAATTTGCTAAGAGTTCTTTAGCCTGATCGACTGAGATTGTTTCTTCAAACTCAACATTAATTGACTCTGAATGGCTACGATAAATAGGAACCCTTACAGTAGTTGCTGTAATACCTATCTTATAATCATTAAATATTTTATGCGTTTCATGAACCATCTTCATTTCTTCTTTTGTATAATTATCTTCTACAAATACATCAATATGTGGAATGATATTAAAAGCAATTTGATAATGCTTAGGTAAGCTAGCACTAGGAAGAATATTAGCTTCCACAGGGCGATTTTCAACAACAGCTTGCACTTGATTTGACAACTCATCAATTGCTTCTTTACCTGCTCCAGATACTGCTTGATAAGTGGAAACGACAATTCTTTTAATTTTTGCTTGATCATAAAGGGGCTTTAGGGCCATGGCCATAATAATGGTAGAACAATTAGGATTTGCAATAATCCCTTTATGCTGTCGTATAGCTTCTGGATTAACTTCTGGCACAACCAATGGCACAGTAGGATCCATCCGAAAAGCACTAGAATTATCAATCACTACTGCTCCACATTTTACTGCGGCAGGGGCAAATTTTGTACTAGCAGAACCACCGGCAAATAAGGCAATATCAATATTTTTAAAAGAGTCATCAGTAGCTTCTTCTACGATATAATCTTTTCCCATGAAAGGAATGATTTTTCCAGCGGAACGTTTTGATGCAAGTAATTTTAGATTATCAAAAGGAAAATTACGTTCTTCAATTAAATCTAGGAACTCTTGCCCTACTGCTCCAGTAGCTCCAAGTATCGCTACATTATATTTCTTCATACATATCGCTCCCCATTATTTTTTCTCGTAATATTATATATTCTTATTATATTCATTTTATTTACTATAGTTATTGCTTATGATGCCTGATTTAATGCAAAAGATGCTATGCTGTAAGTTTATGATTATACTATTTATTAAGCTTTCCAATAAACTTATTTTAAAATCTCTTCAAGTCCCAAAACCAAACCATTTGCTGTTAGTACATATTTACAAGCCAATACAACCCCTGGCATAAATGACTCACGGGATATGGAGTCATGACGAATCGTTAGTGTTTGACCAAGTCCACCAAAAATAACTTCTTGATGCGCTACATATCCAGGTAAACGCACACTATGCATTCTAATACCAGAAAAGTCTCCTCCTCTTGCACCTGGTAGCTTCTCGACTTCGTCTGGATGTCCTTGTTGTAAATAACCACGTTTTTTCGCAATTAATTCTGCTGTTTGCAAAGCAGTTCCAGAGGGTGCATCGAGCTTTTGGTCGTGATGCAATTCAATGATTTCCACATGTGGAAAAAATTTAGCGGCATCTTGTGCCAATTTCATCATTAGAATAGCACCAATGGCAAAATTAGGGGCAATTAATGCATTCACTTTGGTTTTTTCACATAATTGACTAATTTCTTCCAGATTTTCTTCGGATAATCCAGTAGTTCCGACAACAGGGCAAACACCATTAGCAATTGCCATACGAATATTATTTAATACTACTTCTGGTCTTGTAAAGTCAACCATTACTTGTGGCTGTGTTTCATTAATTACAGTTTGCAGATTATTACCAACAATAATACCTGTTTTTTCTACACCGATTAAATCACCAATATCAATAAAATCCGATTTTGTATCTACAGCTCCTACGATACTTAATTGCGTATCGTTATGTATGGCTTTTAGTACCTCACGCCCCATTTTACCGTAAGCTCCACACACTATTACTCTAATCATATTGCGCACCTCCTAATAGTAGCAATGTATTCATTGATTGTTATGAATGTTAATCTTGAGGTAAAAATAATAGCCGATGAGTATAATCTCATCGGCTGTCAATCGTACATTCAACAGTTATAAGGATAATGGGAAAACAAATGTTTCCCCACGCCTTAGATAAGATAGCACTCCACTAAAAGGTTACTTTTAGTGACAGTCTTACACCTATTTGATGAAAGACCAGCACTGAAGACTTGGCATCTTCCGCACTTCGGCAAGCAACCCTTTTCTTTCAGATCATAGAGACCAATCTCCTTGAAAGTACTTTTGTTGTCTGCACCTCTATTCCATCCTGCGTAGGATGAAGTGTATTTAATTACATACATTGTATAATAGTGATTATAGTAGTGTCAATGCTTTTAAATAAAAAAGTAAAGTTTTAACAATCATTATATTTTAAGTCATATTTATTTACTGTGATTTTCTACATCTTTAGCGCCATTTTGTCGCAGTATTTGGGCTGCTGAGGTTACCTTAGTTGTATCTGTGCGAATAATAGCAAGAATGCTACCCTGCGCAACCTCTTGCTCATATCGTTGACTTGCTTCAGCAGGAATTCCCCAGTCAATTAGCCCACCAGCGATGCCGCCTGCAATTGCTCCTCCTACTGCAGCCGTAATAGGGCCAACAGCAAGAATAGGCCCGATACCGGGAAGCAGTAAAGCTCCAGCCCCCATGAGTAAGCCACCAATTCCACCTAACGTACCACCAGTCAATGTTCCATCAACAATGTCATCATCATAAGTTTCATCTTGTGTTGTATTAGCATGTTGTTGTTTTTTTGATACAATGTTAATTTCTTCTGATGTAAAGCCTTGTTGACGTAAAGTATTCACTGCATTTTCAGCTCTATCCCTCGATTCAAATACTCCAATAATGGTTTGGTTTTGCTTTTTGTTCTGTTGATAGTTTTGTTTTTGGTTTGAATTTTGTGTATTTGTCATATTGGTTGTATTCATGTTTCCTACTGGCGCCTGTTGCATTGTATTAGCAGTAGTGTTTGTTGCAGTATAACTATTTACCACGGTGTCTGAACTTGCTTGGTTTGGTAATTGATTGCAATTCTGTTTTTCCATGTGTAAACCTCCTAACATTAAATGCATTCCATGCAATTTAATGTTAGTTTATCCAGAGTACTTATTAATATGTATTTTCTTGACGCTCCCGATTTAAATTGCTATATCGATCATAAGCATTATTTATATCTACAATAATTACTTCATCTCCAATACGCTTTATTGCCTGCCATGGAATTGTCGTAGTTTTACTATCGCTGAAAAAGTTAAATAGTCCATTTCGCTTTGGTAGCAAGATAGTATGTATTCTGCCTGATTTATAATCAAAATTTAATTCACATTCATCAATTATCCCTAGGCGAGCTCCATCACCTAAATTGATAACTTCTTTACCTGATAACTCACTCAAGCGCATTTTCTTCACCCCTTACTATTCTTATAAAATAATTTCACAAAGAACGGCTGAACAATGGATAAAGCAATCGATAGAAAAGCTATTGGATCTATGTAGAAACCAAAAATCAATACTTTCTCTGGTACATCTAACTTTAGAAAAGATATAAGCATAACTAATGATAAATAGATACCACCAGAAACCGCGATTAATTCCTGCAGAGCCAATGATATTGGCGAAATTTTAATTTCATTACTGGCATTTATTTGGCGGTAATGCTTCATGCGTTCTAATACTGAAACTAGTAAGCCCCCAGTAAACAAAACAAGGAAAATTAACCAGGAATACATGATAGACCTCCATATACCTTCTATCTTAAGAATATGATGAAAAAACAATATTATGTTAAAAATAGCTTAGTGAAAGTTATGTATACTTCCACTAAGCTACTATAAAATCACTAATTACCTGTGCTGCCTAGGCCGCCTTTTCTAATTGAGAATATATCATGGTCATCTATGTCAGTTAATAAATATTTATAGAAAATTCCTTGTGCAATTCGAGCACCTTTATTAATCACTATTTCTTGTAAATTGTGATTATAAATAGCAATAAAAATGTGTCCTTCATTTTCACTATTATTGTAGTAGTCAGCATCAATAATCCCTTGGCTATTCATTAAACTTAATTTGTTTTTTATTGATAGACCAGAACGAATGTGTATGCCAAGGTATTCATCGGGCTGCATATACGCTTTAATACCTGTAGGTACTAGACTAAGGGAGTTTGGAGGTACTATTATATCTTCGGCGGCGGCTATATCATAGCCTGCGCTGCATTGTGTTTTTCGAGTAGGAATAATAATATCTTTATCTTTATAAGTAGAAATCAATTCAAAACCTCTTAACCTCATCATATATCTCCTCACTTATCGGTCCTAATGCTGTAAAACATAGAGTATTTGGATTAAACATTTGTTGTGTTATAGAGTGCACTTGCTCTAAAGAAACTTTATCAATGTTAGCAACTACCTCATCTAGAGTAATATACTTTCCTAATGTAAGTTCCATCTTCCCAAGCCGCGACATACGGCTACTTGAGCTTTCAAGTGCTAATAATAAATTACCTTTTAATTGTTCTTTCGTTTTGGTAAGCTCTCTAGCTGTAATGCCCTTATTCTTTAATTCAAAAATAGTTTGTCTCACTAATTCTACTACCTGGCATGCATTACTAGGACGTGTTCCAGCATAAATGGTAAATAGACCAGCATCGCTATAATTCGTCTGGTAAGAATAGATGGAGTAAGCAAGTCCCTTTTCTTCTCGAATCGTCTGAAATAATCGTGAACTGATACCTCCACCCAAAATATTATTTATTATGTGAAAGGTATAGATATCTGGTGATAACTGGGATACACTACTAGTTCCTAAACAAAGATGTACTTGCTCGATCGTTTTGGATTGGATTGTCTGATTTGGTTTTAATTCTGGGACAGTTGGGTTACCTTGTTTTTTATTGCCTGCCATTTTTCCAAAGTAGTGGTTTGTTAACTCTACTAGCCTTTCGTGGTTCAAATTACCAGCGGCGGCAATAACAATATTATCAGGGGTATAGAAATTTTGGTAGTATTCAAGAAGAAGTGGCTTGTTAAAATTTTCAATAGAAGGTACAGTGCCGATAATATTACGCCCAAGGGCATGCCCTGCCCAGATATTACTATGGTGAAGATCATGTACTAACTCATCGGGAGTATCTTCATACATATGGACTTCTTCTAAAACTACTTCTCTTTCACGGTTAATATCTTCCTGCTCAAATTTAGAAGATAAAAGCATATCGCTAAGAACATCCAGTGCAAGTTCTAGATGAGTATCGAGAACTTTTATATAATAGCAAGTATGTTCTTTATCGGTGAAAGCATTGATTTGTCCTCCAACTTCGTCTACCATTTCAGCAATATCCTTTGCAGAACGGTTCTCAGTACCTTTGAAGATCATGTGCTCAATAAAATGAGAAATGCCATGATTATGTTGTTGCTCAGTTCGAGAGCCAGTTCCTATCCATATTCCTAAAGTAACTGATTTTACATAAGGAATGGCTTCAGAGACAACACGAATACTATTTGGCAATGTTGATTTACGATACATATACTACTCCTTTTGTTCTATATCTAATCATATAAACTAATTTCTATTGGTATATGATAAATCCTGCTTGTTTACTAGATAACAATGGGAATAAAGATTTTATATAAAAAAAACAGAGATATAATATCTCTGTTTTTTACATAGTAAGCATTTGCTGCAAATTTATTAATTCTTAAAATATGCTACTGTACCATTAAAGATACCTTGTGCAATTTTACTACGATAGGAATCACTATTCAGTTGAGCTGCCTCTTCTTGATTTGAAACAAAACCCATTTCAACTAGTGTACTTGGCATAGATGTGTTGCGAAGCACATGAAAAGTAGCTGAGGAGGTTCCTTTATCAATTGCACCAGTTTCTTTGACAAGAGCTGTTTCTATTTCTGATGCTAGTGTAGAGGATTTTCCTGCAGGATAGAAAGCCATAGCTCCTTTAATACTACTATCGGGATTTTCATTAGAATGTATACTAATGAAAATATCAGCATGGTTATCTTCAGCCATCGTAACTCTAGCTGCTAACTCTTCCCCTAATGAACTTCCTTCAGGGGCAACGGTTCGATCCTTATCTCGAGTCATAATTACTTTAGCACCAGCTTGTACTAATTTATCACGCAATTTTAGTCCTACTGCCAGGTTATTATCAGACTCTCGTGTGTTATTGGCTACTGCTCCAGGATTACTACCACCATGTCCAGGATCTATAACAATAGTTTTATTTTTTAATGTCGTATCATTAGTTGATCCCGGCGGCACTGTTGTCGGTGATTTAGTGTTATTACCATCAAAAATGTTAAATACAGGGCCAAGAATCTTTTTGAAGATTAAGTTAAACAATTGCCCAAATATGCCCCCACCACCAGTATTTGAACTATTTGAATCTGCTATCGTAGTTGCAGCTAATGTATTTAGTATGTTATCAGTTGACGCCGCATGGGTGATTGGAATAGGAATTATTATATTAAATAAAAGTAAAGATAGAATAATATAGGATAAAAATTTGTTTTTATTCACTGGATACCTCCACAACGATATAAATTACTTTCTTGAAAATACAGTTTTTAAAGTCTTCCAAGAGTTAGGATCCTCTTCACCAAGCTTCCACATTGCAGCACCTGCAATATCATATTTGTTCACTAAATCAAGCTTGTATTTAAGGCTCTCACTATTTTCATACCATACCTGATGACTAATTCCATCAGCACCGGTATAGTCAAAATAAGGAGACTTAGAAGTTTTATCAAATACAACAGAACTATTAAATTGCTGTACTAAATTCATGATGGCTCCATTCTCTAAACTTTCTACTCCTTTGCTAGACCAATCATAGCCATAGGCTGCAATACCAATATAGACCTTATTTTTAGGTATAAATTTCAATGCATATTTGAGGTTGTTTTCTACCCAGTTTATATCAGCAATTGGGCCAGCTTTACTCCAAGTACCATGATTATCGTAAGTCATAATCATAATTTTATCGGCATATTTAGCCAATTGCGCATAATCATATGCAATAGACACATCATTTGACTCGTCCTGTTTCGGAAATACATCAATAGAAATAATATAGCCTTGTGGCTTAAGACGTAATGAAAGCTCTTCCATGAAGGATGACAAATTATCTCTGTCCTGTGCATCAACCATTTCAAAATCTACATTTATACCATCAAGATTATACTTTTTAATATAAGCCTCAAGATTATTGATTGCGTTCGTTCGTAAGGACGGAGAATTTAGTATCTTGTGAATTGGTGATATATCTCCTGTTTTTTTTGCATTATTAACTAGCAGTAAAACAGAAACATTGTTTTGATGTGCGAATTTAACTACTGAATCATGATCGTTACCACCTCGATCACTTACAGTAGCATCTTCCTCTAAGGTAGTCCAAAAAGGAGCAATTGTTTTAATTACATCCGTATTTTTTGATAATGAGTTAAAAGAAGAAGTATCTGTTCCCCACCATTCAGCATAAAAGCCAATAAGCTCCTTTTGAGAATTAGTTATTTTGGAAGGAGAGTCAATATTACCTGGATCCTGAGGAATAGTCATGTTACCAAGAACTTTTCCCATAAGAAGACCAAGTAGTATATTGATGAAACTAGTTCCAGAGGATGCTTCACTTGCGCCATTAATTTGATTACTAATTGTTGATTTTAAGCTATCAGTAAGGCTTGATGCATATACAGGGGCTGTTGCAGGCAGCAGAAAAGATAAGGCTATCAGCATAATAAGAAACCACGCTGTTGGCCTTTTGTAATTTTTCATATATCAACCTCCAAAAGTATTACAATAACAAAGCGATAATAGTTATGTAAACATAATAACACATATGAAGAGTCCTATCAATAACAAAAACAGGCATTTATATGCCTGTTTTTGTTATTTAATGATATCAGAAACCGTTGATATCTGATATCCTTTGTTTTTAATTTGCTGAATTAGTTCTGGTAATGCTTTAGCGGTTACCTCGGTAGGATGGATCAGAATGATCGCTCCATTGTGTAATTTCTTCATTACTCTACTAATGATAATTTCGGTTGGAGGGCGTTGCCAGTCAATTGTATCAATGCTCCACATAATAGTTGTGTAACCAAGCTCATTTGCAGCATATAAGACTGTATCATTATATTCACCATATGGTGGCGCGTATAATGTTGTCTTTATTGTAGTGAGTTCCTTAACTAAATCTTCCGTACGAACAATTTGTTCTTTATTTTTTTCTTTACTGAGAGCATTTGGATGAGGGTGGCTGTAGGTGTGATTGCCTAATTCGTGGCCATGGTTTGCTAATTCAGTAACTAAAGAGGGAAAACGTTTACCCCAACTTCCTCCAATGAAAAACGTTATTTTTATATTATTTTCATCAAGAGTATTTAACATGGTAGGTAAAAATTCTTCACCCCAAAAAACATTGCAAGCAAAGGCAACTTTCGGTTCTGCTGCGTTACCATGAAAAATAGGAAGTGGCTTTGCAACAGATTGTGCATTATTAAAAATAGGTTGTAATAGACCTGATAAGATAATGATTGCAAAGAATACACCAGCAGAAAATAATATATACCACCGTTGAACTCGGACGACTAAGAACCATTTCAAAGGAATCACCTCTAATTTTTTACTATTCTATTAATTAGAGGATGATTTTATGAAATAAAAAAACATAAACCTTATGGTTTATGTTTATCTTTTATTAGATTTGTTCTTTTTTCTCAGTTTCAACAGGTAAGAGTTCTTTGCGTGAAAGGTTAATACGACCTTGGCGATCAACTTCAGTTACTTTTACTAAAATTTCATCTCCAACTTTTACAACATCCTCCACTTTCTCTACGCGTTCGCGAGCCAATTGGGAAATGTGTACAAGTCCTTCCTTACCAGGAAGTATTTCAACAAAAGCACCAAAGTTCATCAAACGAGTGACTTTACCAGTATAGCTACTACCAACCTCTACTTCTCTGACTAAAGTCTCAATAATCTTTACTGCCTTCTGGCCTGCTTCCATATCAACTGCAGCTATAAAAACTTTACCATCATCTTCAATATCAATTTTAACGCCTGTCTCTTCAATAATCTTTTTAATTGTTTTACCACCAGGCCCAATTACATCCCGTATCTTATCTGGATGAATTTCCATAGTGATAATTCGAGGAGCAAAAGGAGATAACTCAGCTCTCGGTTTTTCTATTACCTCTATGATTTTATTCATTATATGCATACGGCCACGATGCGCTTGTGCGAGAGCGCTTGATAGAATTTCTTTGGTTATACCAGCAATTTTAATGTCCATTTGAATTGCTGTAATACCAGCTGTTGTTCCAGCAACTTTAAAGTCCATATCACCTAAAGCATCTTCTAATCCTTGAATATCAGTAAGAATTGAATAGTCCTCTCCATCTTTAACTAAACCCATAGCAACTCCAGAAACTGGGCGTTTAATTGGTACACCAGCATCTAGAAGAGATAAGGTGCTACCACAAACACTTGCCATTGAACTAGAACCATTTGATTCTAAAATTTCAGAGACTAATCGAATTGTATAAGGAAATTCAACTTCTGAAGGAATTACGGGTACTAGTGCGCGTTCAGCTAGAGCACCGTGTCCAATTTCTCTACGACCTGGTCCACGAGATGGTCTTGTTTCACCAACGCTAAAGGATGGAAAATTATAATGATGCATATAGCGTTTTGATTCTTCAACACCTAGGCCGTCAAGAATCTGTTCGTCACCCATTGCACCAAGAGTAGTAATTGTTAATGCTTGGGTTTGTCCACGAGTAAACAACGCGGAGCCATGTGTTCGTGCAAATAAACCAATCGCACAACTAATTGGTCGAACTTCTTCTAATTCCCGACCATCAGGGCGTATTTTATCAACTGTAATCATTTTGCGAACGACTTCTTTTATGATTTTTTGCATCATGTTTTGAACGTCTTTACCATTTTCAGGATAAATGGCAGCAAAGTGTTCGGCAACTTGCTTTTTAGCTTGTTTCATATTTTCTTCACGAGTTAATTTATCAGAATTTCTAACTGCTGTTATGAAACTTTCGGTAGCAAAATCGCGAACCGCACTGTTAATATCTGCAGGTATTTCATATAACTTTATCTCGCGTTTTGGTTTGCCTATTTCCGCAACTATCTTTTCTTGTAAGGCAATGAGGCTCCGAATAATATCATGTCCAAAGCTAATTGCTTGCAAAATAATTTCTTCCGATAATTCATTTGCACCAGCTTCTACCATAAGGACAGCATCTTTTGTTCCCGCGACAACTAAGTTAAGTTCACTTAACTTTTGTTGCTCAACTGTAGGATTGGTTATAAATTCATTATTAATTAAACCAATTCGTACACCACCAATTGGGCCATTAAAAGGAATATCGGAAATTGATAGTGCGCAGGATGCGCCAATCATCGCTGGAATTTCGGGTGAATTATCTTGATCCACTGAGAGTACAGTAGCAACTACTTGTACATCATTACGAAAACCGCTAGCAAACAACGGCCGAATTGGTCTATCAATTAAACGGCTAGCAAGAATAGAGGACTCACTTGGGCGTCCTTCTCTTTTGATAAAGCCTCCTGGAATTTTGCCGACTGAATATAATTTTTCCTCATAATCTACTGTGAGTGGGAAAAAATCAATGCCTTCTCTCGGCTCGGCTGAAGCAGTAGCAGTGACTAATACCGCAGTGTCTCCATATCTGACTAGAACTGATCCACCGGCTTGTTTGGCCATTGTACCTGATTCTATAATCAGGGTTCTATCTCCCAACTGCATTTCAAATTTATACATATATGGCTTTCCTCCTCTATAACCTCTAACTTTATTACCAAAGATTAACTCTTCGACATTTTTTTTAGTATTTCCTTTATTATTAGAGTTAATCTATAAAAAAATACTTTTAGCATAAAAAGAAAAGACTTGGCTTGTGCCAAGTCTGTCTTTTTTACTTTCTTAGGTTGAGTTTTTCAAGAATAGAACGATAACGTTCTAAATCGTTGTTACGTAGATAGTTTAATAAACCTCTGCGTTGACCAACCATTTTTAAAAGACCGCGTCTTGAATGATGATCTTTTTTGTGCTCTTTTAAATGATTCGTCAAATAATTAATACGTTCAGTTAAAATAGCAATTTGGACTTCTGGTGATCCAGTATCAGCCTCATGCACACGGTACTTTTCAATTAGAGATTGTTTTAATTCTGGTGTTAACAAAGTGGTCACCTCCTTATACATTATCCCCACTAGCCAAGACAATCGTTGGAGAATCGAACATCCTCGCTATGGTTATTTGTCAATAAATGATTAGTCATCATTCACCAACAGAACATACTATATCACAAATAATAAAGATTGTAAATGATAGTATTTTCTTGGAGAAATTAAGAATAATACTTTTGAGCAATAATTATGTCTTGTGATATCTGCATTTTGAGATCCTCTGCATTAGAGAAGGTAAATTCATTACGGAGATGTTTTAGAAATCGTATACTAACTATTTCGCCATATAAATCACCAGAAAAATCAAGAATATGGACTTCAATGCGGTGATCCTTATCTTTGAAAGTAGGATTGGTACCAACATTTGCAATTCCGTTATATTGAATTTTATTTATAGTGAGCTGAACAGCATATACTCCATTATGAGGTACGATTAAACCAGGAGCAACATTCAAATTAATGGTTGGATATCCTAATAATCGGCCACGTTTAGCACCATGGACTACAATACCTTTTACCGTTACTGGCCTACCTAGAAGATGTGCAGCCTGATCAACCTTACCCATTGCTATCATTTGACGAATTAGGGTACTACTAACCATAACATTATCTACATAAACTGTTGGATTGATCTCTGTTTTAAATCCGTATTGTGATCCTACCTGCTGCAAAAGTTCTGGTGTTCCACCACGTTTATAGCCAAAAAAATAGTTTGGACCAATTAAAATATGTTTAGGATCTAAATTTTCGACTAATAGAGTAATAAACTGTGTAGCTGTTAATTGTAGAAAATTTGCTGTAAAAGGTATATTTAATAAAACATCTACACCTAGGTTTTGAATTAACTCAGCCTTATGATTCTGCGTGATTATTTGCAAGGGGCACCGTTGGGGAGCAATTACAGACAAAGGATGATTGCTAAAAGTGAATACTACACTTGTACCATGTAGCTGTTTGGCCAACTCTACCGAACGTGAAATTACTTTTTGATGGCCAATATGCACGCCATCAAAAGTCCCTAATGCAACGGTAATATTAGAGTATTGACTTTTTATATTCTTTAGATGAGTTAATATTTCCATATTTTCCACCACACAATAACAATAATTATATCAGAAAATCTATCCATGGAAGTCATAGTGATTTCCATAGATAGATTTCATGTACTTTATTCTAAATTGATTACTTTCACAGGAGTAATCACAGCAGTAGTATTTAATTGTCCGATACCAATAAATTGGGATTCTTGCTCGTAAAGCCTTATTAACCCTTGAAAAGGCTCTTTAAAAGTATGGTTGCTGATGCTTTGGCCATATTTAAAGGCTTGTGCCATTTCCGGTGTTAACGTCAATTTGGGCATGTATTCTATGGCGTAATCAAGTGGCAATAGTGCCTGCTCGGGATTCGACCCAATTTCCTCTAAAGAAAAGGCCTTGTCTAAAGAAAAGCATCCTACGTGAGTACGAACTAAAAACGACATAACAACAGGACAATTTATTTTTTGTCCTATATCGATGCATAAGGAACGTATATAGGTTCCTTTAGAACATGTTACATCAAATAAGATATGCGTTGTATCAACATGCAGCAGTGTTATATCATGAATTGTAATAGTTCTTGGCTGGCGTTCTATTGTAATGCCAGCTCGTGCTAATTCATATAGTTTTTTTCCTTGGACTTTTATCGCCGAATACATTGGAGGAACTTGCTCATTTGTACCAATAAATGATGCTAACACTTTTTCAATTTCTGCTTTACTAGGCATAGAACATGCCTCACGATTAACAATAGTACCAGTATCGTCTCCAGTATCTGTTTCATAACCGATTGTAAGCTCAACTCGGTAACCCTTATCCGTATCTGTCATATATTCAAGTAAACGTGTGGCTGTTCCGAGTGCAACGGGCAATACGCCTGCTGCTGCTGGGTCTAATGTACCAGCATGGCCTACACGTTTAAGATGATAAGTTCTACGAACGAAGGAAACTACATCATGAGAGGTCATGCCTGGAGGCTTTAATATGTTAATCAAACCATTACTCATAATGTTGTCCCGGCTAACTGTTTGACAGCAGAGTTAAGTACTTTTATTTTAATGTCCTCAATTTTTCCCATTATAGCGCAACCAGCAGCCTTTGCGTGTCCGCCACCGCCAAAGGACAATGCTAATTTACTAACATCAACTGTCTTTGAACGGAAACTAATTCTGATAGTGCCCTCGTTCATAACTTTAAACATGATTGCAATTTCTACGCCCTCAATAATACGTGGGTAATTTATAAATCCCTCTGTACTATCTAAGGTATCTAAGGTATCAGGTGACACCGTGATGGTAGCAATTTTCCCATGATGATGAAGTTCAAGCGTTTCTAAGACTTTAGCTAGTGTTAGAATACTCTCAAGGGGTTTTGTTTCCATATATTCTGATATTGCATTTGGTTTTGCGCCAAATTCAATTAAATCAGCAGCATATCGCATGGTTTGAACAGAGGTATTGGCGTAACGGAAAAAACCGCAGTCAGTAGCTATAGCAGTATACAAGCAAGTTGCTATAGCAGGAGTAATCTTAGCATTTAATAACTTAAGTAGCTCGAAAATTATTTCTCCTGTGGCTGCTGACTTGCTATTAATATACCAATAATCTGCAAACTTAGTATTTGATATATGATGATCAATGTTCAAAATAGGGGCATTAACATGTTCTTTTACTTTACCTATGCGCTCAATATCACTCGCATCAAGCACAATTAGTAAATCCGCACTAATTACCTTTGTTGTTGGTTTGCCAATGGTCTCATGCCCTGGAAGGAATTTATATAAAGCAGGAACTTCATCATCAAGTATCATTTTTACACTTTTTCCCCGTGAAGCAAGATACTCATTAAGTGCCAACATGGATCCTAAACAGTCACCATCTGGATGAACATGGGCGGTAATTATAATTGTGCTCATGTTTTGTAAAAGGTCAGCAACCTGTTTTAATGAAAAGTTCATAGTTTAGTGACTGCCTTCTTCCTGTTTAATTTTAATTAATAATTCTTGGATGTGAGCACTGTAGTTTAACGATTCATCAATATGCAACGATAATTCGGGAGTTATTCTCATTCGTATGCGCTTGCCTATTTCGCTGCGCATATATCCTAAAGCACTTTGTAAGCCTTTCCAGGTCTCGGCCTTTTGCTCATCATTACCCATTAAACTTACATAAATCTTTGCACTACGCAAATCAGCAGTTGCTTCTACTTGGGTAATAGTTGCAAAACCAACACGTGGATCTTTAAGCTCAGTTAAAATAATTTTGCTGATTTCTTGTTTAATAAACTCCTGGACTTTTTCAACACGGAGTTGCCCCATCTATATACGCCGCCTTTTATTTAACCTTTAGGTTTTATTTCTTCCATTGTGAATGCTTCAATTATATCGCCTTCTTTAAGATCACGGAATTTATCAACAGTAATACCACATTCATAACCTGCAGCAACTTCTTTTACGTCATCTTTAAAACGTCGTAATGATTCTAACTCACCTTCATGTATTACGATACCATTACGGATTACACGTACTTGGGAAGAGTTGAGTATTTTTCCTTCTAAGACATAAGCTCCTGCAATAACAACCTTTGATATTGTAAACAGTTGACGTATTTCTACGCGGCCTTGGATTACTTCTTTAAATTCTGGTGCCAACATGCCTGTCATAGCAGCTTCTACATCATGTAATGCTTCATAAATAACACGATACAGTCTAATATCAATTTTCTCAGACTCACCAGCTTTGCGTGCATTACCATCAGGACGAACATTAAATCCTATGATTAAGGCGTTAGAAGCAGAGGCCAACATTACGTCAGATTCATTAATAGCACCAACTCCAGCGTGTACAATGTTTACTCTTACTTCCTTGTTATTAGCATTTAAGGCTAATAAGGATTGGCGTAACGCTTCAACGGAACCCTGGACATCAGCTTTAATAACAATATTCAAATCCTGAATATTGCCATCTTGTATTTGTTTAAATAAATCATCTAAGGAAACCTTTTGAGATTGCATTAACTCATCAGTACGTCTTTTAGCAATACGCTTTTCTGCTACAGCTCTTGCTATTTTTTCATCTACAGCGACAAGAACATCACCTGCTTGTGGTACATCGGCCAAGCCAAGTACCTCTACAGGAGTAGATGGTTCCGCTTTTTTCACCTTTTCACCACGATCATTGACCATAGCTCGAACTTTACCATAGGCAATACCAGCAATAATAGTATCACCAATATGCAGAGTTCCTTTTTGCACTAAAACAGTAGCTACAGGGCCTCGTCCTTTATCAAGCTTTGCTTCAATAATCGTGCCATACGCTTGGCGGTTCGGATTAGCCTTAATTTCTTGCATTTCTGCTACGAGCAATACCATTTCTAGCAGTTCATTAATGCCAGTTTTTTGTTGAGCAGAAACTGGCACCATAATAGCATCTCCACCCCAGTCTTCAGAAACAAGACCGTAGTCAGATAATTGCTGTTTAATTCTATCAGGGTTCGCTCCGGGGCGATCCATTTTATTAATAGCTACAATGATAGGGACGTTAGCAGATTTAGCATGATTGATAGCTTCAATAGTTTGTGGCATAACTCCATCATCGGCTGCTACAACTAAAATTGCAATATCAGTAACTTGAGCACCTCGAGCTCGCATAGCTGTGAAGGCTTCATGACCAGGGGTGTCAAGAAAAACGATCTTTTTCCCTTGACAAGTAACCTTATAGGCACCGATGTGCTGCGTGATCCCACCAGCTTCTTGGGAAGTTACATGGGTTTGTCTGATTGAATCTAATAAAGAAGTCTTGCCATGATCAACATGTCCCATAACAGTGACAACTGGCGGTCTATGCACAAGAGTAGCAGGATCATCTTCAATCTCTGCGATTTCAGTTGGATCTTCTTCAGGTGGTAGTTCTTGTACAGTAACACCAAATTCCGTAGCAAGCAGCGAGGCGGTTTCAAAGTCAAGATCTTGGTTTATTGTAGCCATAACTCCAAGCATCATAAGCTTTTTAATGACTTCACCGACTTCGCGACATAGTTTGCTAGCCAATTCTTTTACAGTAATTGACTCGCCTAATTTAACACTTTTTGGTTTCGGTGGTTCAACTTTAACAGTAGGGGCTGCGTTACGAGGTTGAAATCCGCGATTTTGTTGTGGCTTTTTGTTAAAGTTCCCTGCGCCTTGATTTCTTGAGCCATTATTATTTGCGGGACGATTGTTATTCGATTGGAAACGGTTAGGAGGAGCAGCAGGTCTAGAGTGAACGGAAGGTTGTTGTGTTCCTGCATTTCGGGGTTGTAAAATTTGCGTATTTGAGGAATTCTGCTGCATTGGACGTTGTGGGCTCTGCTGCACGGGACGTTGCGAATTTTGTTGTGCAGGACGTTGTTGATTTTGAAATGGAGTTTGCGTAGGGCGTTGTGGGTTTTGGGAATTCTGCTGCATTGGACGTTGTGTATTTTGTTGTGGTCTATTTAGATTGTTATTATTTTGATTTGGTTGATTATGCATTGGACGTTGTTGTTGATTTGGGAAAGAACGTTGGTCTCCTCTATTGGCAAACGATTGTTGCCTATCATTTGCAGGACGGCTCTCTGGCTTGGTCGGCTGTTGAGTCTGTACCCTTGGTTTGTTTTCAATACGTTCTGTATTTGGTTGGGATTGAATTGCATTATTTTGTGGCACTGTTGAAGGTGTAGTAGTTATTTTATGAGCAAATGTTCTTGTAATAAGGTTTTTGGCATCATCATCCACACTACTCATATGATTTTTTGCTTCCATATTATTTCTTACTAAAATATCAATTATCACCTTACTCGTTGTGTTAAAATCTTTGGCTAATTCATATATTCTATATTTGGACATTCATCTACCCCCATTTTCTATCTCTCTCGTAATAATACCAGCTAACTACTAAGTAACTTTTTGACCGTATTACTAAAACCACTATCTGTTAATGCTAACGCTGCACGGTACATCTTTCCGATACAATGCCCCAATTGATCTTTTGAAAAAATTTCATAAATCTCGACATTATAATAGGCAGCCATATCGCGATAGCCTTTTTTTGTGGATTCAGAACAATCAGTGGCAATGATAAGAAGTTTAGCGTTACCTGACTTAACTGCCTTCTCAACGGACAATTCTCCAGAAGCTATTTTTCCAGCTTTTTGCGCTAGACCTAACATTGAAATTATTTTGTCTTCTTTTATCATATTATAATACCAGATCTTAATTGTTCATAGATCTGAGGATCAACAACTCTTTTTAACGCTCGTTCTAATCTTTTCTCTTTAAATGCTTTTAACAAACATTGTTCATTAGAGCAAAGATATGCACCCCGTCCCGATTTTTTACCTGTAGCATCTAAAACCACTTCATTATCAGGTGTGCGGACGACACGTAACAGCTCTTTCTTATTTTTCATTTCTTGGCAACCAACACACATACGCTGAGGAGTTTTTTTCTGTATAACCATAAAATCCTCCTAGGAATTAACTTGAGATTCGCTTTTAATATCAATTTTCCAACCAGTTAATTTTGCTGCTAGACGAGCATTCTGACCTTCTTTGCCGATTGCTAAGGACAATTGGTAATCAGGCACTACAACCCTTGAAATTTTCTCTACTTCATTAATTTCTACACTGACTACTTTAGCAGGGCTCAAGGCATTGGCAATGTATTTGGCTGGATCCGTATTCCATTTTACAATATCTACTTTTTCGCCCTTTAGTTCATTGACAATCGACTGCACTCGCATCCCTTTATGTCCAACACAAGCACCTACTGGATCGACATTTTCGTCCCGTGAATAAACTGCAAATTTGGAGCGTAAACCTGGTTCTCTAGCTACCGATTTTATTTCAACAACCCCATCATGAATTTCTGGGACTTCTAATTCAAATAAGCGTTTCAATAGACCAGGATGAGTACGGGATACTAAAATTTGTGGTCCTTTGGTGGTTTTTTTCACTTCAATTATATATGTTTTTAGTCGATCACCATGTTTATAAACTTCCCCGGCAATTTGTTCAGAAGGTGCTAAGATGGCTTCCGCTTTACCAAGATCGATATACACATTCTTTTGTTCAATGCGTTGCACAATACCAGTGAGGATATCACTTTCGCGGTTTGAAAATTCATCATAAATTATACCGCGTTCCGCTTCTCGAATGCGTTGCACTACTACTTGTTTTGCTGTTTGGGCTGCAATTCGGCCGAAATTTTTTGGTGTAACCTCTATTTCAACAATATCCTCTAAATCATAACGTACGTCTAATAGGCGAGCTTCATTTAAATCTATTTCTAGTCGTGCATCTGTTACTACATCTACTACAGTTTTTCTCGCATATACATGAATTTCACCTGTTGTACGTTCTAACGACACTCTTACATTTTGAGCTGAGCTAAAATTTCGTTTGTAAGCTGAGATAAGTGCTGCTTCAATTGCCTCAAACAATATTTCAGGAGCAATCCCCTTTTCCTTGCCTAGTTGTTCAAAAGCTTGCATGAATTCTGCGTTCACTTAAATTCCTCCTATTCAATTTTTATTAAAAGTCAACATATAACCTAACTTGAGACGTTTGATTGCGTGGAATCTTAAGTTCAGTGCCATCTACATCAATACTGATTTCACCGTTACTTAAGTTGTTTAATGTGCCTACAATACTTTTTTTCCCATTAATTGGCGTAAATGTGGTGATTTCAATTTTATCACCAACATGGCGAACAAAATCTCGATCTTTTCGTAATGCACGATCAAGCCCAGGTGAAGAAACTTCTAAATAATAGCTTTCCTTAATCGGGTCAAGTTCTTCAAGTTTAGCTTCTAGCCGTTCACTTACCCAATGACAGTCTTCAATTTCAATACCGCCTTCTTTATCTAAAAAGATGCGTAAATACCATTCACGTTCCTTGATATATTCCACATCTACCAATTCAATTACGCTTTCCGCAACGATCTCTTGAACAAGCTTCTCTACTAAATTTTCAATGTGCTCTTTCGACATAAAATCCTCCTACCTACGTATATTTCTCTACCACCTTAGTGTTGCTAATAATATGTATGCTTATACCCTATATTTGGTAGGATAAAATAGCCACTAAGCTGAAAGAGTGGGTATTATACCCACTCCTTCGGCGCTAAAAAAACAATTATACTATCAATTAGTATATCACTACCTATTTGCATTTACAATAAGAATTTAGTAAAAGTTAATGGATTTATAACAATTCATTAACTTTTACTATGTCTTTTGTGTTAAGCAAACAGCATCATTTGATCAGATTCTGGTAAATCACCAAGACAACCATGTGTCTTTAAAATATCAACCACTGTTTTTGATATATGGGCCCTATTTCTTAAATCGTCTAAAGAAGAAAAAGGATTGCCGCCACGGGTTAACACAATATTATGAGCAGCATTTTCCCCTACCCCTTGTAAGGAAGATAAGGGCGGTAATAATCCATTATCAACAACTAAGAATTTAGTTGCATCTGATTTATATAAATCTACTCTTTGGAAGGTAAATCCCCGCAAATACATCTCTAAAGCCATTTCAACTATTGTAAGTAATCCTTTTTCTTTGGCGGTTACATTATTGCCTTTTGCCTCAAACTCTGCCAATTTATTTCGTAAGGCAACTTGCCCTTGCAAAACAAGTTCAGCGTCAAAATCACTACCTCTTACCGTGAAATAGGCGGCATAAAAGGCTACTGGGTGATGTACTTTACAGTAAGCGATGCGAAAAGCCATCATAACGTAAGCCACGGCATGGGCTTTTGGAAACATGTACTTAATCTTTTGGCAAGATTCAATATACCACTCAGGCACATTTTTTTCCCTTAATTTTGCTACATCTTCTGGTTTTACGCCTTTTCCTTTGCGAACGCCTTCCATAATTTTAAAAGCTAATTGTGGCTCGACCCCTTTTTGTATAAGATATACCATAATGTCATCACGGGCAGAAATGGCCTCGGATAACTTTGCCGTACCAGCTTTAATTAAGTCTTGTGCATTATTGAGCCACACATCAGTACCATGGGAAAAACCACTGATCCTTACTAATTCACTAAATGTTTTTGGTTTTGTATCTTCTAACATTTGTCTAACAAATTTTGTTCCAAATTCTGGAATTCCAAATGTACCAACAGTGCTACCTAATTGGTCAGGTGTTAAGTTTAACGCTGTTGTTGTGGAAAATAAGCTCATGGTTTTAGGGTCATCCAAGGAAATAGTTTTTGCATCAATTTCCGTTAAATCTTCTAGCATACGAATTACAGTTGGATCATCATGACCAAGGATATCAAGTTTAACTAGTCGACTGCTAATGGAATGATAGTCAAAATGAGTAGTGATTGTACCTGAACTTTTGTCATCAGCAGGATGCTGAATTGGTGTAAAGTGATGTACATCCATATCTCTTGGCACAACCATAATACCACCTGGATGTTGGCCTGTTGTTCTCTTTACTCCGGTGCAACCACTAATTAACGCATTAATATAAGCGTTACGTGGTGTGATTCCTTTGTCAGTAAAATAATTTTTTACATAGCCATAGGCCGTTTTATCAGCTACAGTAGCAATCGTTCCTGCTCGGAATACATTATCTTTGCCAAATAGTTCCTCGGTATATTTATGGGCAGTCGGTTGATAATGACCGGAAAAATTTAAATCGATATCAGGAACTTTGTCACCATGAAATCCCATAAAAACAGCAAAGGGAATATCATGGCCATTTTTGATGGTTTTAGAATTACATTGCGGACATTGTTTGTCAGGTAAGTCAAAACCACCACCGTAACTACCATCGGTTACAAATTCACTAAATTTACATTTAGGACAACTCCAATGAGGCGGCAATGGATTAACCTCTGTTATATCTGTCATAGTAGCTACAAAAGAGGATCCGACAGAACCTCGAGAACCTACTAGATAGCCATCATCAAGTGATTTTTTTACTAGTTTGTGAGCAATAAGATATAAAACAGCAAAACCATTATTAATAATCGCATCTAACTCATATTTTAAGCGTTCCGCTACAACCGTAGGTAATGGATTACCATATATTTGTTCAGCTTTATTATACGACATAGAACGTATTTGATCTTCAGCACCAGGGATTTGCGGCGAGTACAGTTCATCAGGTATTGGTTTAAAATTATCAATAAGTTCATTAATACGTCTTGGGTTTTCTACGACGACTTCATAAGCTTTTTCTTCGCCAAGATACATAAATTCATTCATCATCTCTTCTGTTGTCCGAAAATATAAGGGAGGCTGCTGATCAGCATCGCTAAAACCTTTACCAGCCATCATAATGCGCCTGTAAACTTCATCTTCGGGATTTAAAAAATGTACATCGCAAGTTGCGACTACTAATTTATTAAGTTTGAGGCCTATCTCACAAACCCTACGATTGATTTGCCGTAATCCTTCTTCATTTGCTACCATACCTTCTCTTATTAAAAAGGAGTTATTCCCGATAGGCTGAATTTCTAGATAATCGTAAAAGCTAGCAATTTTAATTAATTCATCCTCATTCTCTCCGCGTAATATCGCCTGAATTAATTCGCCTGCTTCACAAGCCGAGCCTAATAATAAGCCTTCTCGATATTCCATAAGAATCTTACGGGGTACGCGAGGGGTTCGATACAAATATTTTAGGTGGGATAAAGAAACTAACCGATATAAATTTCGTAAACCGATACTGTTTTTGGCTAAAATAATAATGTGACGAGCTTTTTTTACATCATCTTCTATTAAGTAGCCTTCCATGCCATAAATTACTTTTATTCCTGCTTTAACGGCAGCTTCATGAGCTTCAGGAAAGGCCTGTACGACACCATGATCTGTAATTGCCACTGCCGAGTGGCCCCACTTAGCAGCAGTTTTAATAAGATCTTTTGCCGAGACCATTGCATCCATATTACTCATACGAGTATGGGCATGTAATTCAATTCGTGTTTTAGGAGCATTATCCATTCGACTTATTTGATCTACTCTACACATACTATCAGCATACAAAACTAATTCATTACTGTATTTATCAAATTGAACTGTACCTTTGGCTTTTATGGTCATACCTTTTGTCAATGAAGTTGATACCTTGTCAATTTGTTGCTTATCCTTGTCTTCAAAAAATACCTTACCACTAAGACCATCTGTTAAGTCCCCAATATCAAAGGTTAACAGTTGTCGCCCTGAACGTAATTCTCTTAGCTCAAAATTAACAAGCTGCCCTTCTACGACAACATTTCGGGCTTCTTCTTGAATTGTACTCATAGGTACGGGATCTGCTTTAATATTTCTACCAAAAATAACTGGATTATCTACTTTTGTCTCACTAGGCGATTTGTAATCTGATATAGCCTCTAAATATTCGGGTGTTAATAAGTCATCATCAGAAATAATGTTATCTTCAGCAGCAGTTGTAATACATTTAATGGTACAATTACGTCCAAATTCTTCTACCATAAATTTCTGCATACTTTGTACAACTCCATGCGTAGCAAAAATCTCTGCAGCTAAATCACCAATGGTTTCAATGGTTAAGGTTTGTCCATCAAAGCTCCATTTGGCACTTAAAAGTAAATGTTTAATAGAATAAATATTTTTTGAAATTTGTGTTACAAAATCCGTCCAATTATTTGCCAAATAATCTTCTAAAACTTTAACAGTTTGTATGAAATTAACTTTTTTCAAGCCACAATCAGTACAAAACTTTTCTTCAGCCAAGGCGATTATTTGACTGGACAACTTTTGGGGAACTGTAATAAATACATCCCAGGTGTTGGTAGTCGTATGTACCTCAACTTTAGTAACTTTACAAGACTTAACTAATTCCTTGTCTTCTGGCTTAATCGATAGTTGTGTAATAAATGTTAAAAAATTTTCAGGATTATCCGGTATGATACAATAACTATACATTTTCGAAAACCTCTTTCATGACCAGCACAATTAGGATTTAAAATCGTTTTAAGAACATGATCACTCATGTCATTGAAATTATTTTGATAAAATAGTGTTTTTTCTTATTTTAACATATTTTTATATAATATAGAGACTGTAATTTAAAACCTTTTTTAAGAATCTAAAAGAAAGGACACGCCAAAGGACATCAAATCAATCCTTTGGCGTGTTTACTTCACTATTTTTTTGTATATCAAACTAACTTACTGTTCATCTAAGCCACTTAGATGATGTGAATCATTTACTAAGTCGACCAATATTTGGTTACCATGATACTCAAGTATATTAATAGCTGTGTTATCTTGCTTAATGTTCCAAAGATGATTGAGATGAATATTAAGCGCGGCACACAGTAATGTGCGTATGGTTCCCCCATGAGACACGACGACAATGGTTTGCGCTGGATGTTGTGATACCAATTTGTCTAACGCAGTAGAAGCACGTTCTTTGACTTCTTTAAAGCTTTCTCCGCCGGGAATTTCAACTTCATCGGGATGAGTAAAAAGTGTTGTCATCTGCTCGGTACATTGACTACTAATTTTTTCATAGGTTAACCCTTCCCATTGACCAAAATTAATTTCTCTAAATTCAGGTACCGTTGTCACTTGAAGATTATGTTTGTTAGCAATACATGTTGCTGTCGTCAAGGCACGGCTTAAATCGCTGGCATATACGGCAGAAATTTTTTCATTAGCTAGACGATTTGCTGCTAATTTTGCTTGTTGTAACCCTTTTTCTGTTAATGCAACGTCACAATGCCCTTGGTATTTCATTTCTAGATTCCATAGAGTTTGACCGTGACGTACTAAAATAACTTTTGTCATCTGTTACCACCTATAACTTTTTGCAATGCATTTACTAAAAGAGTATTTTGTTCTGGCTTCTTTACTGCTACACGAAAATAGTCGCAGGATAACCCCGGATAATTATCACAATTACGAATTAGGATGTTGTATGATGTCATAACTTCTACTAATTGTGCCGCTGTAAGAAGAGTTTCTTTACTATTTACTAAAATGAAATTTACTGATGGAACGTATGGCTTTAACCCTTTTATTGCTAACAACTTGTTATATAAGTCTTTTTTTGCTTCTTGGATATATTCTATACTTGCGCTTTGGTAGGCAGTGTCACCTAAAGCTACAACGCCGGCATTTTGCGCTAACGTGTTGACATTCCAAGGATCTTTTCCTTTATGAAGCAAAAGAGTAAGCGTAGGATTAGCTAGGCTAAAGCCCAACCTTAAACCCGGAATAGCATAGAACTTAGTAAGGGAGTGTAAAATAATAAGATTATCATATTGCTCTAATAAGCTTCGGCATGTATATAAAGCACTATCGGGTAAGAAGTCAATAAAAGATTCATCAACAACTACATACGTTTTTTGGGATTTTGCCGTTATGATGAATTGTTCTAGTTGTTGAGTTGAAAGAAGTGTACCTGTAGGATTATTAGGATTACAAATAAATACAATATCTATATCCACTAGCTGCTTTGCTATAGCATCGAGATCAATTGCAAAATCGTACTTTTCATTAAGATAAAAATATTCAATATTCGCCCCACTAGCCCTAGCAGCAGACTCATATTCACTGAAAGTTGGCGCTGTTACTAATACACGTTTTGGAGTTATTATATGACATAAAACATACATAAGCTCAACTGCACCATTACCAATTGTTATTCGCTCACTATCTACATGATAGAACTTACTAATTGCTTGCTTTAGTGCATAAGCCTCGGCATCCGGGTAATGAATAACGGATTCCAAAGACTCTTCTAAGGATCGCCTGATTTTCATTGACAAACCAAGGGGATTAATATTAGCACTAAAATCTAATATTTCATTAAGAGATCCACCGTTTTTTCGTGTTGTAGCATATAAATTTCCGCCATGTTCAAAAGCATTGTTCCCACTCATGACTGTCACCTTCTTGTTTCATTAATCCGCCAGAAATGAAATTTACAGTATGCAGAAATTTGACACCGGTACAGCATCTGTTAATTTCTTCAATACAAGCGGGGCAATTACTTAGTTTATTTACCGGGAAGAGTACACCAACGACTGTACCACTGTGAGCAACATTGACTCCTACAGCTCCCCAAGAAAGACCTATGTCAATTATTTCTTCTAAATGTGGTTTATATAAAATCTTTTGATTCGCTAATGCGCTAATTGTAGCTCCTTTACCAAGAAGAGAAACATCATTCTTGGTAAGGCCATTGATAATTAAATTCATTGCTTGCTTTACTTGTAATTCTTTGGAATGATTTAGTTTTTCTAAATCACTCCGTTGATTAAAATGCAGTGTATCAATTTCGCCGCCTACATCAAAGATTAGGATATGCATCGGAATTGCGTGTCCTAAGTATCGTCGAAGGTGTCCTTTTACATGATCAAACAAGATAATACCAGGGTAAAATATACCGTCTGTAGGTTCAATTGATAGGGCGATATCTGCTATTTCATCAGGTGATAAAAGTGTACCCCTGCTTAAGGCAATACATTGGCATGCAGCACTAATATCAGCACTACTAGAAGCCATCCCTTTGCCTAGTGGTAATTCAGAATTTACACTAACATGAAAACCATCATTAGTGGTTTTTAAAAACTGAAGTGTTTTGGTGATGGCAGTTGCGACCTTATGTCCAATTGTTACAATACCAATATCTTTATTAGGCATTACCGTTACCTTTGAGTATAAATCAATAGGGCAAGTAATTAAAAAACTATTTCCATTAATTGTACCTTGTGCTAATTCGCCACATGAACCAGGGGCTTTGACGGTTACCCTCATACAAGTGTTCTCCATACGTTAATATTTATATAAATCAATAAAATTTCGCTGAATTCTTTAAGGCTAGCTATCTTTACACCAACTATATCTTCCACTATATTATTTGTCAACCTGACTAAAATGGACTATTTAGAAGGATAACAGTGGAACTTGCCTTTAATATAAGAAGATGATTAATACCATTATTTCGGAGAGTTCACTAATTGCCCCGTATACATCCCCTGTTAAACCACCTATAATGTTTTTAACATAATTGGAAAAAATCATAGTGATCATAATAATACTTGCTAGGCTTACAATTGCTTGTTTGCCTAAGGGGACTACCAATAATAAGGTGAGAAGGGAAGCAATATAGAGGGTGTTTTTGCCCGCATATAAGGCAAAGGCTTTGCCGATACCATCAAGGCGAGCATAGGAAAACATAGTAATTCCTATGACCATAGCAAATCGTCCTAATAATGGCATAATAAATAAAGCAGTAGGAATTGCCAATGGAGAAATATCCATTAACAGTGACCACTTTAGAATAACAAGTAAAACAAAAGCGACAACACCATTTGCTCCGACTCTACTGTCTTTCATTATTTCTAACATTCTATCTTTTGAACGACCAGAGAATATGCCATCCATGGTATCCATAAAACCATCACAATGTAATCCACCTGTGAGAATAATATTAGCAATAATTAGAATGATTGCTAATACATGCGGTGGCATATACATACCCATATGTGGCAAAAGTTCTGTAAGAAAGTGGTTTATAAGTACTAATAAAATCCCAAGAATAGCACCTACTAAAGGAAAATACTTCACACTTCGACCGAAACTTTCAGATGACCACTCTGTTTGTTTGATTATATAAATACGAGTTAAAAATTGTAATCCTGTTAAAAAATTCTTCATTGTTAATGTAGCGTATACTTACGCTAACCTCCAAATTGTCATTTCTAAAAGCGTTTCTATTTTTGTTTGAATTATCTCCCTACACCCCAAAAGAGGAATAAGGCTATGATAAAAAGGGCAGTTACCGTGTACATAATATAAATCGTCTGTTTAATATGCATAGGATTTAATATAGTATGTACTTCTCCCATGTAAGCACGCTCAGAAGCAATTCCACCATAATAATTTAAACCACCCAAACGGACACCCAAGGCACCGGCTACGCCAGCTTCTGAAAAGCCGCTATTAGGGCTAGGATGTTTTGCTGCATCCCGCCAAATTGCACTAGCTGCGCAAAAAAAACGAAAGCGGAGCAGAATTGTAGATACTAGTATCAATATGGCTGTGAAACGAGCAGGAATATAGTTAAATATATCATCGACACGAGCCGCAATCATACCAAAGTCTTGGTATTTTTCGTTTTTATAACCAACCATAGAATCAAGTGTATTTACAGCTCGATATAAGAATGCCAGTGGTAGGCCACCAATTGCAAAATAAAAAAGCGGAGAAATAATACCATCCACAATGTTTTCTGCAATCGTTTCTACCGTTGCTCGAGTTACCTCCGCAACATCTAGTTTGTCTGTATCTCGCCCAACAATCCAGCCTACTTTAAATCTTGCTTGTTGCATATTACCTACTAGTAAATACTGATAGATTTCATTACCTGCCTTAGCCAAACTATTAGGAGAAATAGTAAAACTTAGTAGTAGGGCTCCCCCTAAAAATTCGACCCAAGGATGAACAGCCGCTAATAAGTATAATATCCACCAAGTAATACTGTAAGTTACAGCTAATACTATAACTACCAGTAGCATACCATATAATTTTTTCAAATTAGACGAATGCTCAAAATTTAATAACTTATTTTCCAAAAAAGTTATTAAATTACCAATCATTACTACAGGGTGCATAGGTGTTCGAGGATCACCTAGAAAGGTATCAATTAAGATGGCAACTAAGGGGATATATTGATCCATTACTTTGCACCTAGGATTGTATAAAGTAAATCCATATTGAGGCTATTCCTCACAGTTTCTGCCAAACGATTGTAACTGTTTTCCTTACGAGTGTGAGTATCATTCACTGTCTCTATCGGAGCTAGACCTTTACGTACTCTTAAGGCATTCAGTATACTGCGACGATAGACATCATTATCGAAGATGCCATGAATATAGGTACCCATGACTAAACCATCAGAACGCACCACCCCATCAGCAGAATCGGCGCGTTGATTAGAGCGACTAGTAATTGTAAAAGCATGCTTAGCAGTTTGTAAGAATTCTGTTAGTCCCATGTGAATTTCATAGCCGACTAGATTCTCATAGGTAAGATTCAATCCTAAAAATCCATTATTTGAACAATTAGCAGTTATTTGATGGGTTATTTTATTCGGTGTAAAGGTAGTCGTAATATCAAGTAAACCAAGCCCAGAAATAGTATCTAAATTAGATTCTGTATGGTTCGGATCTGATATTTGTTTTCCTAGCATTTGATAGCCGCCACAAATACCAATAAGAGGCGTCCCAGATTCTACTAGTTTAATGATTTGTTCTTCAAATCCTTGCTGACGTATATATAATAAATCTTCAATTGTATTTTTACTTCCAGGTAAAAGTATTAAATCAGGCTTACCAATTGACTCACCTTGTTGAATATAACGAACTGTCACATCTGTTTCATTAGCAAAAGCATCAAAATCTGTGAAGTTTGATATTTTAGGAGTTCTAATAACCGCGATATCAAGGTCACTGAGAGTCTTTACCTGTTTGTCATCTAGAGAGACCGAATCTTCATCGTCAATGCCTAATTGATCAAGATGTGGTACTACCCCAATTACAGGTTTACCAGTTTTGGTTTCTAAAAAATCTAGAGCTGGTTTTAGCAAATCGATATCGCCCCGGAATTTATTAATAATAATGCCCTTAATTAGATCTCTTTCATCTGGATCTAACAATTCTAGTGTTCCAACAACGGATGCTAATGCTCCTCCCCTGTCAATATCAGCAATTAATAACACAGGCGCAGTAAGCATTTTAGCGATGCGCATATTAACAATGTCATTGGCTTTCAGATTAACTTCCGCTGGACTACCAGCACCTTCAATAACAATGGTATCAAATTCTGCTCCTAGTTTATCCAAACACTCTTTGATAACACCTAATGCTTTTAAGCTATAACCAGTATGATATTCTTTAGCCGACATATTGCCAATTGGTTTTCCCATTAAAACAACTTGTGAACAAGAGTTGCCTGTTGGTTTTAATAATACGGGATTCATCTCCACGATAGGATCAAGTCCTGCAGCTTCAGCTTGGGCGACTTGGGCTCTCCCCATTTCTCCACCTGTTTTCGTGACATAAGAATTCAAAGCCATATTTTGAGCTTTAAAAGGTACGACTTTTTGTCCATCTTGCAAAAAAATGCGACATAAAGCAGTAGTTAGTATGCTTTTTCCTACATGTGAGCTTGTCCCTTGCAACATTATGGTCTTAGCCATGATGCACCCCTTTCGCAATTTGTGTCGCTATTTTTTTTATTTCAACAGGTAAACCACTAATCACCAAATATACCTCATCAGCATGAGCGGCCATCTTTTGATTGACCATACCAGCAATATCACGGTACTGTCTGGCTAAAGCATTATCAGGCACAATCCCCATACCTACTTCGTTTGTAACAAATAATACTGTAGCTTGGCTTGCACGTGAACTAATCACTAGCTTTTCAATTTGTTTCATAATATACTGATATGTTTCTTCAGGATTAGTTGGTGTATTGGGTGATAATAATAAGTTACTAGTATATAAGGTTAAACAGTCAAATAAGATAACATTAGCCTGTTTAGCGGCTTCTTGCAGTATTTGGTCAGCATCATATGGTGCTTCAAATGTTTGCCAAGTATCTGGACGACGCTGGCGATGCAATGTTACACGTGTTTGCATTTCTTGATCATATACTTGGGCGGTAGCAATATAGGCTACTTTATCTGTTTGTGCTGCGGCATATTGTTCAGCAAATAAACTTTTGCCACTTCTGGCTCCACCTGTTATAAGTACGATTTTGCCTTGCATTATATCAATCTCCCAAAGGATATATTATTTTCTTTTTTGCTTAAATAATTTACATGAAGATAGAAAGCGGAGAGCATTCTTTTCGTTACCAGCAAAATGCATATGTAAATAAGAAGCTACTACGTTCTTGCTGGCATATCCGCCATTATATACTTCACCAGTACGTGTCTTTTTGAATTCAAAAGCCCAAGGAAAATCTTTTTGATTTTCGTCAATAATCATTTGTGAAAAATGAAACTCATGCCCTCGCAGAATATCACCATTATCACACAAAATATTTTCTGTAAGAGCCGTTGCCTCAACATAGCCTACTGTTTGTAACTTAGATTGCATTGAACAGGTTGCTGGAATAGCTCCCACCATATCATATTTTTGCCCTTCAAAATCAACGATTTTTTTTGTCAAATACATAAAGCCACCACATTCAGCATATACTGGCATGCCTTCTTGGCAAGCTTGCTTTATAGATTGCCTCATACTTACATTAACGGCTAATTCATTAGCAAACATTTCTGGAAAACCACCGCCAAATAATAGGCCATCCACTTGCGGAAGCTCATTATCGCTTATAGGACTAAATGGTATAATTTCTGCCCCTAAAGATTTTAAGACATCAAGACTTTCGGGATAATAAAAAGAAAAAGCATCATCTTGCGCGACACCAATACGTAAATTTAGTGGAATTTTTTTAGAATTATTGGTTACTTCTTCTAAGCTACACAAACTAGGGGATGACTGTGCTATTTCAAGAAGTTTGTTAATATCTAACTGAGAAGAAATTTGTTCTCTTAATTCGCTAATCCTATCAGAAGCATTATGTTCAGTAACTGGTGTTAAACCTAAATGCCTTTCAGGCATATGTAGAGCATCATTTCTATAAATACAGCCTAACACTGGAATACCAATTCGATCTAATGCATCACATATCATACTTTTATGAGTTTGGGATCCTAATCGATTGATTATAACACCAACTAAATTGACTTCCTGATCATACATCTTATAACCTAATGCAATAGCAGCAGCACTTTCTCCTACTGATCTAGCATCAATAACAAGCACGACTGGTGTTTTGAGTATTTTGGCGATAGCTGCTGTACTGCTAATCCCAGTGCGCCCCCCATCATATAAGCCCATGACTCCCTCAATGATAACAATATCATTATCAGAAGCCGTTTTAGCAAAAATCGGAACTAGCTTGTCTGTAGGTACTAACCAGGTATCCAAGTTATGAGCAACCTTACCACTTGCTAATTGATGATAACCAGGGTCAATATAATCAGGACCGACTTTGTAGGATTGTATTGTAAGGCCCTTTTCTTTTAAAACGGCTAAGATTCCTGTAACAATAGTGGTTTTTCCCACACCGCTGTGAGTGCCAGCAATGACGATACGTGGAATATTAATTTGGGACATAATCTCCCCCCCCCTACTAGTACCTTCTTATAGTTTTGCAATTATTGGCACTTAAAAAATTATCTTTTATGCATGTATAAAAGAGCATTTGTAATTGCGGCAGCAATTGGACTACCACCTTTATTTCCTCGGACTGTTATGTAAGGCACAGGGCAAGTTTCAGCTAATAAATCTTTTGATTCACTGGCACCAACGAAGCCAACAGGAACACCAATAATAAGTGCAGGTCGAATATTAGTATTTTTCATCATATTTAAGACTTCAAATAAAGCAGTAGGTGCATTACCGATGGCAATGATAGAGCCATGCAATCGTTCACCAAAAGTACGCATAGCTACCATAGACCTTGTGATTCCAAGTTCTTTGGCAGTAGACGCTACTGTTTCATCACCAATGAGGCAATTTACTGTTCCGCCATATTCTGCTAAACGACGTTTATTAATACCAGTACGAACCATCTCTACATCACAAAAAATATCACATCCTGCTTCTAATGCTTTGCATCCTGCATTAATAGCTTCCGCATGGATTTCAATAACTTTTGAATACTCTGGGTCACCAGCTGCGTGGATAATGCGTGAAAATACCTTTATTTCTTCAGGTTTTAAATTCAAACTAGTTAAGTAAGGAGCAATGATTTCCATACTGCGCTCTTCAATAGCCATCGGCTCTGTTATATATTGCATTAGTAGACCTCCCTAATAAATTTGATAACTTCGGTAACATCATAAACTACGTTGTTATACTGAATGATAGGTCTATCAATTACGACCAAAGGCAAATGTAATTCCATTGCAGCTGTGATTTTAGTATCACTACCACCAATTTCTCCACTATTTTTAGTGACGATTACTTCTGCATGATATTCCTCAAATAGGGCCACATTAAGTTCGTGAGAGAAGGGACCTTGTATTGCTACTATATCTCGCGGCGTGAAACCCAATTCTAAGCATTCTGTTAAGACGCCTGGTTCCGGTAGCACACGGGCGATTAATCTATGTTTGTGCAAAAATGTTGAATTTTTAAATATTTTTAAATGACGACTACCGGTGGTAAGAAATATAGTTTTACCCAAAGATCCTGCCACTTGCGCTGCTTCTGCATAATCATGAACAATGTGTAAACCATCATAATTGGGCAATGCAGCACTTGGGCGTTCATACCTGACATAAGCTATCGTTGTAGCTTGGCATGCCTTCATAGCATTCTCAGAAACATTAACAGCATAAGGATGACTAGCATCTACAATCATAGTAATCTTGTTAGTGTGAATCAAAGTAGTAAATCCATTTGAATCAAGGGGACCAGTATGAACTGGCACCCCAAGGTCAATCAATTCTCGACCATAATCACTAAAAACAGAAGCCATCACTTCGTAATCATAGTTTATCAATAAGTTAACTAGATCTCGCCCATCTTTTGTTCCGGCAAGGACTAAAATCATAATTTATAACCACGTGGTGTAATCATACGGTTATCTTGTACGTAAGTTTGGCTATTTCCGATAATTACAAGAGAAAACATATCAATAAATTCCTTAGTAAATTCATTTAAAGTCGATATCGCCATATTCTCACCTTCACGAGTAGCGTGATGCACAATACCTACTGGTGTAGAGGTTTTCCGATGCTTCAATACAATTTCACGTACTTCTCTAATTTGGCTGGTACGACGTTTGCTCTTAGGATTATATAAAGCGATTACAAAATCAGCTTCTGCAGCCATTTCAACACGTTTTCTAATAACATCCCAAGGTGTTAATAGATCACTTAAACTAATTACAGCAAAATCATGCATTAATGGTGCTCCTAGAATAGCGGCTGAAGCGCCAACTGCACTAATTCCAGGTATAACATTGACCTCTGGACGAATATCTGAATCATATTTCATTACTAACTCAAGTATAAGACCAGCCATACCATAAATTCCTGGATCTCCACTGGAAATTACTGCTACATTCTTGCCAGCGAGTGCCTGATCTACAGCACTTTGGCAACGTTCAATTTCTTGCATCATACCTGTACCAATAATTTTTTTATTAGTTAGTAATTCAGAGACAAGCGTAACGTAAGTATTGTAACCAACAATTACATCGGCATTTTCTATGCTTTCTCTAGCTCTAGGACTCATATCAAGCAAACTGCCTGGCCCTATTCCAACGACTGCTATTTTACCTGGGCAATTGACACCGTTACATTCTTGTATTTTGTTTTGGGAAGAAGAAGCTTGTTCGTCTGCCCCGCTAATATTGCTGCTGCTGCACATACATTTCCCACTCCTATCTCTTTTTTAACGAAAGTTGATACCTCAAGTTGATTCTCTTCAATACATTTTTCTAATTGTTCGTTGACAAAAAATACACTGGGTACAGCAAATTGCTGTATTACAGATAATAAACCTGGTTCATTTTGTTTTATAACACTGCTGCCAATGATGGCAATACTATTTATACTACGTCCAATTCGGCCACAAGCATCAGTGACTGCTGCTAAAATTTCTTCACTAGTTGTGTTTCGTCTACAACCGATACCAACGGCAAGTGTTGCTGGCCGCAAATATAAGTGAGTGATACTTAGGGACAATACTTGATCTGAAATAATAACGGCAGCATCAAACTCATTACTACCTATGTTGGATAAATCTATTAATTCGATCCCTAACTTAGCGGCTTCTTGATAATAAAACTCCTGATGTGATATTGTTTTATCAATAAAAAATAGTACATTATCACCATTAACTATTGCTGCATTAATCGTTTTTAATTGTTTAAAAGGTTCTATTTTTAATTTAAGTTTTACTGCTAACATATCTGCTGCAGGTTTATTAGCAATATCAGTAGCAGTAGTTATAACTGGCTCGGCACCTACTAATCCACCAATTAATGTGGTTAGCTCATTTGCACCACCAATATGCCCTGATAATAAACTAATTGCATGTTTACCACTATCGTCCATAACGACGATTGCTGGATCAACTCGTTTGTCAATAATATAAGGGGCAATAACCCTAACTACAATACCTGTCGCCATTATGAAAATAAACCCATCGTATTGAGAAAAAACGCTATGCATCAGGGTACTTAGCAAGTCATAGGTATTGTGGCGTAGTGGATTGCGTCCAACTTTAGCAAAAATATCTACGCTTTTTCCTAATTTACTTAGTTTCTCTGCTAGATTATTACCGAGTAGTGCACCTTGATTCGTCACAGAGATAATTGCCAGTTTCATTTTGCATCCCGGTACATATGACCAAACTCAGGGGCATATAATCGTGATAATGCATATTGACTATCTAGGCAACGTCCAACAACAATCATTGCCGTACGGTCGATTTTCGCGTCAGTTATAATTTTTCCAATTGTAGATACTGTGCCTCTAAAGATTTTTTGATCCGGCCAAGAAGCTTTTTGTACAATAGCTACAGGTGTGTCTTGTTCATAACCACCGTCTATTAATTCTTTCATTACATTATCAATCATATGAACACTTAAAAAGATACACATAGTCGCGTTGTGACTAGCCAGTAGAGCTAGTTTTTCTTTTTCAGGTACAGGTGTGCGGCCTTCTAATCGTGTAATGATTACCGTTTGCGAAACATCAGGTAATGTATATTCACGTTTTAATGCGGCAGCTGTTGCTAAGAAAGAACTAACACCCGGAATTACATCATATGTAATATTTTTTTTATCTAGGGCATCCATTTGTTCTTGGATCGCACCATAAATACTAGGGTCACCAGTATGTAATCGGACTGTCTTTTTGCCATGACTGGCAGCTTCCTCGATAACATCAATAACTTGATCTAAGGTCATAGAAGCACTGTTGTAAATTGATGCACCTTGTTTAGCTAGCGCCAATAAGGCTGGATTGACAAGGGAACCAGCATAAATAATAACATCGGCTTCTCCTAATAAACGTTGACCCTTTACCGTAATTAACTCAGGATCTCCAGGACCTGCCCCTACAAATGAAACATGCATTGAAAAACCTCCCAAATATTTGTTAGTGAAAATTCTAATATAATTAGCTTATATACCTTTAGTACATGTAATGATATAGATTGGATTTAATGCTTGCAACATATTACTGCTTTTCACCTGTTTTATACGTGTTACTTGCATACCAAAAGCTTCTACCGTAAATTCAGGTTTAGCCTGCATACTATGTAAAGCATCATATAATGTTTCTATAGTAATAGCTGTGATAACTAATCTGCCATTTGGTTTAAGTAAACTATTACTTTGTGCTAGAATTTCTTGTAAGTGACCACCGCTTCCGCCAATAAAGATTACATCGGCAACGGGAAGCCCCTGCAATGCCTCCGGTGCGGAACCTGAGATGACTTCGATATTATCTGCGCCAAAATGTATTGCATTAGAACGAATTAGTTGAGCTCCTTCTGGATGCCGTTCAATCGCATATACTTTACCACTACTAGCTTGTAAGGCCGCCTCAATTGAGAGAGAGCCAGTCCCGGCCCCAATGTCTATAATAGTGTCAGTAGGACAAATCTTCGCTTTAGTAAGAACTAAAATACGAACTTCTTGCTTCGTCATCGGAATATCACCACGAATAAAGTCCTCATCCTTAATACCTGGAAAATAGCTCATGCTTCCACCACCATTACACAATGAGTAAACCCATTTAGCATTTTTACTTCATTTAGAGTTGATTGTTTAATTTCTTCATTCTCATAAGACAAATTAGCACACAACCATACTTTTGCATTTGACGGCCAGCCATGATCTATGAGTACGCCCGCAATAAATTTTGGATCTTGTTCATAATCAGTGAGAATACCAAGTTTTTTGTTAGGTGCATATTTCAAATCATTGTCATTGGCCATACGACCATGCATACTAATAAGAAGTGCGTCTTGCCATATAGCGGTTATACGGGCGAAAGCTAACTGCATAGAGCTTATTCCTGGGATAACGGTAATACATTCAGACGTAAATTTAGTTTTAAGAGTAGCTAGGAAACTGTAAAAACCAGGATCACCTGAAACCATGACCACTACATCACTTTGCGAAAGGGATGTAGCGATGAACGTTAAAACGCCACTGATATCTCGATCGATAACTTTAACCGTTGCATGTTTAGGTGCAAATGTTATAAGAGCTCGCTGACTTCCAACTAGTACGTCTGCCTGGGCAATTATGCGACTAGCCACTGGCAATATATAATCAGGTGATCCTGGTCCAATTCCTACTACTATTATTTTATGTTCCATCCTAGATTGCCTCCAATTTCTTGTGCGGTATCATCAGTTGCTAATATATCTCCTTTTAGAGTAATCATAGCGGTACCCACTCTTAGATCACCAAAGATATAACGCTCAGCACGTATGCTGGCTCTTTGGGCAATTACGCGGTACACCTCATGCAATTTGTATTTTGTAATAATTGGCATAGCAGCTTCCGTAGTATTACAGTCTAATACTTCTTGTATCGCGGACTGCGGTGCGCCTAGGGAAGCCATATAGGCAGCCAGTGTTTCAAAACGAGCATCAGCCATACGATTATGAGTATGAAAAATTCCTGCAGCTACCTTGACAATTTTCCCCAAATGGCCAAATAACAATACTTGCTCCATACCATAATGTACAGCACTTTCTAACATATGTCCGATAAAATTGCTAGTTTGTATTACTGCTTCTCTAGGAAGATGGTACCTATTAATGGCGATTTCTTGTCCCATTTTTCCAGGAGCAAAGACAATTTGATTATATCCTAATGCCTTTACCATAGAAATTTGTGGTGATAATGAATTTTTAAAGGCTTCTTCTGACATTGGTTCCACTATGCCGGTAGTACCAATAATGGATAAACCGCCTACAATACCTAATGTTGGATTTAAAGTTCGTTGTGCTAACCTTTCACCATCAGGTATTGAAATAGTAACAGTTACACCACAACCAGTAGGTAATACATCTTGTATTGCTTGCATGATCATTTTACGAGGTCCAGGGTTAATAGCGGGCTGACCAACAGCTACAGATAAGCCTGGTTTAGTAACAAGCCCCACTCCAACTCCAGCTTTTAGGATTATCTCACTCGTTTTATTGACTTCTACTTCGGCAAAGATCCTTGTACCATTTGTAACATCAGGATCATCTCCTGCATCCTTAATGATACTTGCCTTTCCTCCATTATATAAGGGCTGACATGTTGCAATTTTCACATGGATATTTTGTCCCTGTGGTGAGGTTACATGTACAGTAGTAGGCAATTGCCCAGACCATGCTAGTAATGCAGCTTTGGTTGCTGCAGCGGCACAAGTGCCAGTAGTAATTCCAGACTTCATTTTTTTTTGCAAAATAAAAACCCCCTGAAGACAGGAGGTACAATAAACCTAATTTATTCTACCACCTGCCTATCCTCCGTAGGTCATAACGGTGTGTGTCAGAATAGGCAGGTCTCCTGACTCTGGTTCATTACATAGCTAAACCTTCCCGGATTATTTCCAGTGGTATATTCTTAGCTATGCTCCCCAATACAGTGGCGGGACCGCGCCGGCTTTGACCGGACTTCCCTTTTAAGCGTAAGCACCCATTCCCAATTTATTAATTTTGTTATTGGTATATTTTTGTAGTATTCCACTACTACTGCTAATATTCCTGCTATTATTTATAAATTATAGATGATTTATTCAATTATCCTGATTCAATCATTGTGATTGGCCTCGCTGATATAGTGTTATCTCATTCCGTGTAGCAATTGGAGAAAAATGCTTAGAAAAAGGTTCATTCATAAAATTTTTGTTATCTTTATTTGATACCAATATATACGACATACTGGTATCAGAAGTAAATTCTCTGATCGTTTGAGTAGGCATTGTATATTTTCCTGCCCAAGTACCTAGCTGCTGAGGTTCTTCTTCATGTATTAATCGAGGAATATTATAGCCACTATAAAACACCGCTGATGTTGAATATTCACCATAGGAAGCTATTCTAGCCCTTTCTGCTGGTAACTCAGCAGATATACTTTTAGCAGAGCGTGTTTCTGCTAATGGTATAAGACCATTATGAATTAAGAATAAATTCATAACTACGGTTACTATTGCTATTATTTGTGGCAAATGATAGACATTTCCTTTTAATTGTTTCCAAAGTATTAAACCAATTGAAAGGAAAGTACCAATATATATCATTGTCCAACTAGCTGCAGTTGGGATAAATCGACTACTTAGCGAAATAAGCAGTAATAATGCAATGGCTGGAATGGAAAGCCACCACCAAACCTTTCGATCCCTTAGAATTTGCATTTTACCTAAAGTATATCCAATTAGTAATGCCGCAGGAAAGGATGCAGGGAAAACATATGTAGGATATTTAGTAGCCATCATTGTGTAAAAAATAATCGTAAGAATAGACCAATTTGTTAAATAAATTAGCTGAGAAGACGAAAGCTCTTTTCTAACAACACCCATTGATTTAATGAAAATTCCTGACCAAGGTAATAGGCTGATAGGAAATAGGACTAGATAATAATAAAAGACATTATCCTTAGGATGTTCGGACACTGTGGCACGAAGATAGTTATGTAATCCCAAAAAGGTATCAAGGAAATTTGTACCGTGTAATTGGTACATCTTAACATACCAAGGAGCAGCAATGATTAAAAAGGCAAAGATCCCAGGGAGAATAAATACCTTTCTAAATAGCTGCCATTGGCGAGAAATTATTATATAACTACAGATAATTAATCCTGGCAGCACAAGACCAACAGGACCTTTAGTTAAGACGGCCAGCCCCGCGGCCATATAAGCAAATGAAACATACCATTTCGAACCAGTATTTTTTAAACCGAGATATAACATAGCCAAAGTAATGCTAGTATAAAAAAATAAGATAGAATCAGTAATAACCATTTTAGCTAATATCCAAAATTCTAAGGAGGTTGCTAATACTAAAGAGCTTAAGAGTGCAGTTTTGGTATTGCTAAAAATTTTTTGTCCAAACCAGTAAGTAAAACTTACACTAGCAGCGCTAAATAATCCAGCAGGAAAACGTGCGGCAAAATCAGTAATACCAAATATCTTAAAACTTAAAGCAAGCAACCAATAAACCATAATCGGTTTATCAAACCAATAATGTCCATAAATTTGAGGCGATATCCAATCACCAGTCAGAACCATTTCTTTAGCTGTTAATGCATAATTGGATTCTACAGGGTCACTTATCGGTATAGCTGCATTAAAAGATAGAAAAAAAGTTAAAGATGCAAGAAAAAGCAGCAACATTGTTAGGCGCTTTGCCATAAGTACCTCCCCTATTTTTTGAGTAGTAATACTTTATCATCAATGGTAGATAAAACCGTAAGTAACTGGATGCTTTGGTTTGTTAAACGACCATATTCAGATTGTCTAAGGAGAAAATATGCCCTTGGACTTTCTTGAATATATTGATTTAGATCATCATCTTTCTTTAACTCAAATCCGTAAACATTTGTATAGAATGTAAAGCCTGGGTGTAAGAATTTAACAATATATACTGGGGATGTGCCGTCATACTGTTTGATAAACTCTTGTGCAATAGGTTTAGTTGTAAAATTTGGTGCGGCTAAAGGGAACAACATAAAAACTAACACCATAGAAAATGAAACCATAGCAATAATTTGGGTCCAAAAGGCACGGCCTATTTCTTTCCTCCATGTAAAATATATTACCAATAATGCCATTACAATGAAAATTCCTGAGGCTATATAGATTCCATATTGTAATATAGGCATGGTTTTGCTACCGATAATCATACCGGCTGTAAAAAGTATTGTTAACAGACCTAATAGAATTGGCCAGCTTGTAAAACGTATGTTTTTGAGTGACCATATCCTATCAATGTACCACCCTACTATCATCGCTAAAGGTGGATACATAGGCAAAATGTAAGAGACTAACTTAGTCTGAGAAATTGTAAAAAATATAAAAATAAATAGTGCCCAAATATTTAAGAATAATAGGGTTGAAAAATTCCTATTACTGGCAGTCAAAGATGCCCATATAGACTGTAGCATAATAGTCGTCCAGGGAAAAAAGCCAAGTACAAGAACTGGAATATAATAATACCATACTACTAACTCGGGATGTTCAGGAGACGTAAATCTCGTGATATTATGAAAACCAAGAAAGGTATCTACAAAAATACTACCATGGATCTTATACATCATAATATACCACGGGGCAGCTATAAGTGCATAGACAAGCAAGCCAGAGGGTATTTTCATGCTCTTTAGCAGAGACCAATTTCTTGTAACCAGTAAGTAAAAAAAGATAATTCCACCGGGGAACAATAGGCCAATGGGGCCTTTCGTTAAGGTTGCCAATCCAGCAAAAATATAAGCGCTATAATATCTTTTTTCAATAAAAGATAACAGAGATAGAGAAAGAAATAAAACTAAGGTAATATCAGTTACAGCAGCTTTACCTAGATAAAAGTATTCGATACTTGTAGCTAATACTAAAGCGCTAGCAATTCCAGTCCGTTCATTAAATAAACGGCGCCCTGACCAATAAACTACTAGCGCGCAGACTACAGCCAGGGCAGCAGATGGAAAACGTGCAGCAAATTCATTAACACCTAATATTTTATAGGATGCAGCTACTAACCAGTAATACATCGGCGGTTTATCATACCAATACTCACCAAAAATACGTGGGGAGACAAACTCATTAAAAGCAAACATCTCCTTAGGCGTCTCCGCATAGACAGGCTCGTCGGGATCTAATAATGGCACCCCGCCTAGATTAGAAAATACTATAAATATAGTAATTATGGCCACTAGCCAAAAGCCAGTTCCAAATTTATTAAACATATGCAACCTCCAATAGTTAAAATCATAAGATTCATTATCTTTGAGTTAGTAAATAATAAAGTGTCGTTGTTAAATCGTATTTTACTAATATATCCGTTGGAGGAATTTTAAAACCTAGATAAGAGAATTATATGTTTTAGACAAGCCTTCAATTAATGGCATAGCTGGATTCCAGTTTAAGTATTCCTGGGCTGCACGATTTGATAAGGAAGACTTATAAATATCACCTTCACGCATTTCAGCATAGACCCTTGTCACTGTTTTGCCAGCAACTTTTGCCATATATTCTATTAATGTATTAACGCTTATTTCAGTTTGTGTGCTAATGTTACAAATCTTATTCGAATAACTAGATAATAAGGATTGGTAGTTAGCATTAGCTATATCTCCTACATAAATAAAATCACGTGTTTGGCTACCGTCACCAAAGATTGTTACGGGCTGATGATGGTGAATTTTGCGCGTAAAAATGCTAATAACCCCACCTTCCCCACCGTCGCCCTGGCGCTCGCCATAAACATTCGCATAACGTAATATCATAAATTCAAGACCATATATTTGGTTATATAAGGATAAGTAGTTTTCACAAGTTAACTTACTTAAGCCATAAAAAGAAGTAGGCCCTTTTGGGGTTGCTTCAATTACTGGTAAGTTTGTTGCATTACCGTAAACAGCTGCCGTAGAAGAAAATACGATTCGTTTAACATTTGTTTTACGGCAGGCTTCTAAAAGGTTAACCGTGCCGGATATATTTACATCACAATCATAATCCGGCATTTCCAAAGATTTATGCACCATAGTTTGAGCAGCTAAATGAATTACATAATCAAATTTTTCTCTTACAAATAAATCAAGTACTTGATTACTACGTATATCCATTTGAACAAATTGAGCTGCTTTATTGATGTTCTCAAGTAACCCAGTACTCAAATTATCAATAATTACAACCTGGCAATTTTCTTGTATTAGTCGGTCTACTACATGTGAACCAATAAAACCGGCTCCCCCAGTTACTAAAACTTTCATTTTTACAACCTCCTATTTTATATGGTTAACTAAGAAATTTTGACCAAAAACTTTTACTGTGAAATATAAGCCAATAATAAACGGTAAATATTCGACGATTATTCGCCACGCTACAGCAGCGATTCCAACTGTACCTGAAGGTAAAAAGTTGCTAAATAAAAAGATAAAGCCACCTTCCGCGATACCCGATCCTCCTGGTGTCGGTGCAAAGTATAATAGAATATTTAGTAATATCATTCTCCCAATAATTTGTGGTAGATTTACAGAAACACCCATACCCATGAATAATATTGGCACAATGCTGTATAAAGCTAACAGACTTATGGCCGATTCAACAAAAACTCTCCCCATGCTTGTTGGCGCTGATGATAACATAAAGACAGCCCCTCGTACATCACGATATATCGCGAAGACTCGGCGACGATAATTGTAATTTAGTTTCTTTGTAAGTACAACCAATAAATAATTAGGTAGACTAGTACGGAATAGCCATATGATTCCTAATATACTCACAACAAGCAAACCAGATGCTATAGCTAACATATTGTTTGTAAGACCTGGCATAATTTCAGGATCATAATAAAAAACAACGGGAACTAAAAACAATAAAAATATAATAGATAACAGTGTTCTAACGACTACTAAAACAGTGGCCTTTGCCGTAGGTACCCCCGCCTTGCGTAAAAACATGACTTGTGCTACGGCCCCACCGGCTGCTCCAGGGGTTAATAGTGCTAAAAAGTAATTGCCAAAAACAACTTGCACAGCCTCTATTAAGCTTATTCTTTCACCAGAAATACGTACAAGGTGCATGAGACGGACTCCATCAAAATATAAACCAATTATTAAAAAAACAATAGCCAGTACTAAGGACCAGGGCTGAAAACTATTGAGATGGCGTAAAGTATGAATATCGACTGTAAAGTAAATTACAATAGCAGAGATACCACCAACTAACAGTAATAGGAGAATTAGGCGTTGATAAAACTTAGTCATTTCCTAACTCCCCAAATGAAATTAATTGTATACCACGATTTGTAATCTGCTGGCGTACATTTTCGCTTGTAATAGCGTTTAACTCTGCTTGCCAATGGTAATTCCAGTTATAGATAGTATGTAAGATTGATTCATTAACTCCTGGGTGCATCATGATTTCTGAGATTCCTTCAGGTAACTTATTAATGATTTGCAATAAAAATTCTTCATGCATATTACCTCCTGCTAACATACCAAAAAAATGGTTTGGAGCAATGAGTCCCCGCTCTATTATCTTCTTACGAGCTATTCGGGCTAGACAAGTTAAGCCTGCACGAGCTACAATTCGCGAAGTAGAAAAAGGATATCCACCTAAAAAGAGATACGGTTCAGAAGGAATACGTACTGCTTTAATACTAAACTTTTTAGCTAACTCGATAGTAATATCAATTATGCCAGGTACAATATGCATATGTTGATGGCTATCTAAATGCGTGATAGGTAATCCACAATCTGCTACCTTTTGTACTTGAGCGGTTAATTCTTTTTTGATATCATCAAGTTTTATCTGTCCTAAACAAAAACGTTTTAAAAATTGAGGATATTGGGGTGATAAGAATCCTTCCTTATCTACCAATGATGGTATTGTGCTAGGGTTACATACCGGTCTCTCTCCTACTAAGGTTAGATGTACACCAATACCTAATTTCTTATTATCTAAAGCTAAAGGAACAGCATGATCAAAGGCTTTACCACAGGCCATGATGGTGGTACTGGTTATAATTCCTGCTGTATGCCCTTGAATAATTCCGACATTGACCATTTCATTAAGTCCAAAATCATCAGCATTTATGATTAATCGTTTCATAAAAACAACTCCCTTATAGTACGCCTGCTATACATGGTAGCATGTATAAGGAAATATGGCAATTTGCGGCTAAGGAAACACTTCTCAAGTTAGTATAAAATATGTAAGTATACTCATTGTAGAGGAGCCTATTAAAAGGCTCCTGATCATCTACTCAGTAGACTACTGATAATTTTCTTAGCAAGTAAATGGAAAAAGATAACTTAATTATTTACATGCTCAACATGCTTTGCATATGCACTATGATTGTGAATTGACTCGTAATTCTCACATTGTATTTCAAACCAGCTGATAAACTTCTGCTGACGTAACGCTAACACCAAATCTCGTAATATATCTTCAACAAATTTAGCATTCTCATACGCGTGTTCTGTTACATATTTTTCATCTTCGCGCTTTAGCAATGGATAGATAGGGCAACTACCTTGCGCTTCCATTAATGCTACTAAATCCTCAATCCAAATAAATTTTCCACTTGTATATTTAATTTTCACCTTCATTAATCCTCGTTGATTGTGAGCTCCATATTTAGAAATTTCTTTACTACAAGGACACAAAGAAGTGAAAGGAACGGCAACCCCCAGGGTGAAATCCAAAGGCTTACCCTTAGTTAATTTTGCAGAAAAAGAACAATCCACATCAAGCATACTTTTAAGCCCGCTGATGGGGGCAACTTTATCAATAAAATATTTGAAATGAATTTCCATTTGTGCATATTCCACATCAAGTTTAGTTAAAGTATCGATTAGTATAGATTCCATTTCGCGACTAGATATGGGCTTTTGGCTCCATTCACTTAAGATTTCGATGAAACGGCTCATATGGGTACCCTTATATTCTTTTGGTAAATCCACAGTAAGATTTATCGTAGCTAAAACAGACTGAAAAGAGTCTGTTTTAGTTTTGATAAGAAATGGTAAGTGTACACCACTGACACCTACATTTTGAATCGCAATACCACGATCATCTGAAATATTCTGAACGTCTTTCAAACTTTATTCACTCCTAGTTTTATATAAAATGGGATCTGCTATATTTGCTTCAGAGAAACCTTTTAAACGTAGCAGACAACTGTCACACTCGCCACAAGCAGCTGATTCCCCTTTATAACAGCTGGTAGTCAATTCTAAAGGAGCATTTAAACTGTGACCTAAGATAACAATGTCTTTTTTAGTTAAATGTAGTAAGGGGGTTTCTATTCTTATTTTTCGCTGATCTTGCACTCCTGCTTTTGTACTATAATCAGCAACTTCTTGAAATAGGTTAATAAATTCAGGACGGCAGTCAGGATAACCTGAATAATCAAGAGCATTTACACCAATGAAAATTTTATCTGCTCCTGTTACTTCTGCATATCCTAAAGCATAACTTAGGAAAATTAAATTTCTAGCAGGCACATAGGTAATCGGGATATCATGGGTTGCATTGCTGCCTGATGGTACTTCCAGGTGCTCATCAGTTAAAGCGCTACCTCCTATCGCATTCATATTCGTTTCAATAACAATATGTTTAGTAACTTTATAATACTGAGCTACAGAAGTAGCACTTTCTAATTCTCTGGAATGACGTTGATTATAATTAAAACTAATAGGGAAAAGTTCGTAGCCCTGACTATGAGCTACAGCCATACATACTGTAGAGTCTAGACCACCCGATAATAAAACAACTGCTTTCAAGCTTAACACACTCCTATTTTTTACGAAAATTATACTAAAAACACTGAATAAATGATTATTTAATAGTATTAAAGGCTGCGTCTAATACTGCTTGCTGCACTTTTTTCAAGGGAATTTTATGTTGTTTTGCTATACTTTTACAATCCTCAAATTCAGGAGTAACGCTACACACTTTTCCATTGTATGAACTAATTTTTGCTCTAGCTTCACCCCAAGATAGAGCTACCGTTACAAATTCTCGTTTTGCCATTTTCCGCTCAACCGAATAATATCTTAGTCCAATTGTCGACGTTTCTTCAAATATAATTGTAGTCACTTGATCTAAAATGTTACTTGGCACTAATATGGATAGCATAGTAGCAGCACGATTCTTTTTCATAATAATAGGAGTTAACCAGACATCAAATACACCAATCTCTAGCAACTTATCCATAACATACGGAAAAACTTGTGGGCTTAAATCATCAATATTTGCCTCTATGAGAAGAGTTTCACTCGTCTTAATGCACTCAGGTATTTCTCCTATATGCATCCTAAGAACATTGGGAATCTCCAAATCCCAAGTGCCGGCTCCATAACCAATTGTTTTGCTAGTAAAATTCTCTGGCATACTTCCATAGTCAGTTCCTAATGCTGAAAGTACTGCTGCTCCTGTCGGAGTTACTAATTCTTTGCTAATTTCCCCATTGTAATAAGGAATGCTTTTTAACAGTTCTGCTGTTGCTGGTGCTGGTATTGGCATTAGGCCATGGCAACATTTAACAAAGCCCTTGCCAACTTGTAATTTTGAAGTATAAATGGCCTCAATTCCAAAATAATTAAGTCCAATAACGGTGCCCACAATATCGATAATCGCATCAACGGCTCCAACTTCATGAAAATGAATTTCCTCTATTGTTACACCATGTACCTTAGCCTCTGCTTGAGCTAACAACATGAAGATTTTCTTACTATCATCTTTTATTCTTGGTGCTAATTGAGAATCATCAATAATTTGAAATATAGTAGATAAGTGACGATGATGGTGATGTTCATCTCCATGATGGTCATGAGTATGTAATTTCACATCTACATATACTGCACTAATACCATTCTTATTTACTTTTTCAATAGTTAAATGATAACCGTCGACTGGTAAAAGGGATAACTGTTCTCTTAGAACTTCTTCTGGTAAACCTGCATTTAATAATGCTCCTAATAACATGTTACCACTAATGCCGGCGAAGCAATCTAAATAAAGCGCTTGCATGATATCACCTCATCTTATTAATAATACTTGCCAATCGTCCTGCACCAAATCCATTATCAATATTCACAACGGATACACCGGCGGCACAACTATTTAACATACTTAATAAAGCTGCTAGACCATTAAAGTTAGCACCATAACCAACACTAGTAGGTAAAGCTATGACTGGCTTGGCCACCATCCCTCCAACGACACTAACTAACGCCCCCTCCATACCTGCAGCAACGATAATAACATTCGCCCTTTGGATGACCTGCTGCTGGGAAAATAAGCGATGAATGCCGGCTACCCCGACGTCATAAACACGTTCTACTTTATTACCCATAATTTCTGCAGTAACAGCAGCTTCCTCAGCTACAGGAATATCACTGGTTCCTGCTGTCATAACTAGTATAAATCGTTCATCATCAGGTTCGATGGTATCATGTTTAACAAAAATTATTTTCGCTACTTCATAATACTGTGCGTCAGGTACAACTTTTTTTACAGCAGAATACATATCCGCTGTTGCTCTAGTAGCTAAAACATTTTGATTATGTCTCGATAAACTTTTCATTATAGTTGCCACTTGCTCGGCTGTCTTTCCTTGACAAAAGATTACTTCAGGAAATCCCTGCCGAATCATACGATGGTGATCAATCTTTACAAAATCTAAATCTTCATATGGTAAAATTTTAAGCTTGTCCACTGCCTCATCCAAAGATAATCGACTAGCATGAAATTCTTCTAATACATTGCGTAGGCTATTGATATCCATGTTATCTCCTTATTATTTATTCAATTATTAATAAGATTGTTTCCTATTATATCACTTTTTACTTTTAAGTATGACTAAGAAGGAAAAAACTTAAGAATTTGTTCAAATAAGACAATATAATACAGAAAACTTGGCCTTTAGCCAAGTTTCAGTAACTTGTAGCAATGATTCCAATATTAGGTTCATGTAATAAATTCACTATTCCAACTGGCGTGGAAATAAGCGGACGAGTTAAATCACTACTATTAAGCCCGAACACTTTGCCGTTTAAACCATTGGTAAGTTTGACTTCACTATCAATCTGATAAGGAATAGCCACTGCATTGAAGGCTTCAATTACATTTTCATCAAAATATACTTTATTACCTTTATTTATTATTTCCATTGCCTCAAATGAAGTAAGTCGTGAACGATAGACTCGATTTGTTGTTAATGCATCATAAACATCTGCCACTGCAACAATTCGTGCTAATGGATGTATTTGCAATTTGGGGATCCCCCAAGGATATCCGCTGCCATCGCATCGCTCATGATGCTGTAATGCCATAAAATTAATTCGATAGTCGAGTTGTGTATCTACTTTTAATACATTATAGCCAAGGGATGCATGTTGCTTAATTTCATTAAACTCTTCTACAGTTAATTTCTCTTGTTTATCAAGAATTTCTTTTGTAATTCTTGTTTTCCCAAAGTCATGTAGTAATCCGCCCATGCCTAAAATACATAATTCTTCATACGGTAATTCCATTGCAATGCCAATAATGATAGAAAATATTCCTACATTGACACTATGCATAAACAAATAATCACTTGCGCAGTTAACATCATTTAAATACATTAGAATATCCTTATTACTAGCTAATGTAGAGACAATGTCTTCTATATAATTTTGCAATTGTGTTAAATGTTTAGCTAAGCCGTCAGAACTGGTAAAGGCGTTTTCTACATTAGAAATTAGCTGCAACCTAGTGTCCATACTTATTAAATCGCGAAGCTCGTTAATCTCACGGTTTGTAAACTTATGGTCACATACATAAACAGAATCAATTTCGTGTTTAATAAGTAGATTAATTATTTCGTTTTTTAATGTCATTCCTGACGCCACAAGTATTCTACCATACTGATCAATTACATCTTCTGCTAAAATCATTCCCGCTTTGACATCATTTAACAACTTTTGTTGAATCTTCGTTACCTCCCATCTAGGGTATGCTTTATCTTCATGTAGTAGTAAGCCCAATTTTCTTTATGTTAATTCTACATAAATTTCACAATTCCCTTCTATTTCAATGAAAATATTGGATATTATATAATATTAATAAAAACAAAAAAGTAACCGCCAATATTAGGCGATTACTTAGATGAATTTACAACATTTTATAAATTAATGTTCTTCTCTGTTTTGCTTCTCCTAAAGTACTGCTGCATTTGATCAATTAAAAAATACACTAGTGGAACAATGATTAAAGTTAAGAAAGTGGATGTTATTAAACCGCCAATAAGTACTACGCCCATTGAAGAGCGTAATTCGGCACCCGCTCCTAAACCTAATGCCACTGGCATCATACCAAAAATCATGGCCATTGTAGTCATGAGAATTGGTCGCAATCTTAAAACTCCAGCTTCGACCAAAGCATCCTGGATTGACATACCGTTATTACGTAACTGTATTGTGTGATCAATTAGCAATATCGCATTTTTCGTAACTAGGCCCATTAACATGATAATACCAATTAAAGACATCATATTAATTGTTTTACCTGAAATCAAAAGGCCTAGAACGGCACCAACAAGTGAAAAAGGTAGTGATAGCATAATCGTCAAGGGATGGATAAAGCTTTCAAACTCTGCAGCCAGTACCATATAGATAAGTACAATAGCTAATAGTAACGCTTTACCAATTTCTTTGAAAGAGTCCTGCATCATCTGCGCTTGTCCTACAAATTTATAGGTATAACCTAAGGGCAAATTGATCGATGGAATAATTTCTTTAATCTTTGTGAGAACTTCACCTGTAGATACCCCTACTGTATTTGCATAAACGATAACTTGCCTTTGTCGAGACTCGCGGTCAATTTGGGTAGGTCCAGATGAAAACTTTACGTCAGCAATGTCTGCAAGCCGGACAAATCCGCCCGTTTTAGATGATATTCGTAAGTTGGCTACATCAGACATACTTAATCGATTGCTAGGCTGCATCTGCACACGAATATCATAATCACTGTCTGCTACATTGTATTGATTCTTAGTTGTGATTCCGAGAAATGCCATCTGAATGACCTCCCCGGCAATAGTGCTATTAATCCCTAGCTCAGCTGCTCTGACAGGGTCTAATTTAACTTGTACTTCTGGTTCAGATTGGTCACTTGAGATATCTACATCTGTTGTACCAGAAATTTGTTTAATGGCTTCTGCTAAATCAAAAGCACTACGGTTTAAGACCTCTAATTCAGGTCCCCTAATGCCCACCTGGACAGGGCGAGAATCCCCTCTACCTATACCTTGGTTAGATTGTACTGCAACCTTTAAATTTTTGACTGTGCGGAATTTGATTCTTAATTGATCCATGATTTGAGACATAGATCGCGATCTATCAGCACTGTCGATTAGTCGTATACCAATGTTTACTTTATTTAATTGCCGGTTTGTGCCAATCAAAACAAACGCAGATTCTAGTTCCGGAATAGATAATACTTCTTTTTCGATTGGCTCTACAAGCTCCTTCATTTTTTCCATAGATGTGCCAGAGGATGCAGTTAACATCACGTTGAACTCTCCAGAATCGTAAGTAGGCTGAAACTCAACACCTATAAACGGCAATAAAAGTCCGTTAAGGAACAAGGACAATACAGCTAATGCAACTAATTTCTTCGGACGTTTTAGGGCCCATTGAAGAATTAATTTGTAGTTATCTCTTAAGGAAAGGAAGCCAGTCTCCCAAACATCAAGGATTTTTTGCAGCCAACTCCAGCGGCTTTGTAGTGATTCACCATGATTGTTTTTTAGCCAGTAAGCGGCTAAGGTAGGAGTTAAAGTAAAAGCTACAAATAAGGAAAAAGCTACTGCAAAAGCAACGGTAATACCAAACTGTTTAAAAAATTGGCCTATGATTTCGCCCATATTACCTACAGGAACAAACACGGCTAAAATCGATAAAGTAGTAGCAACTACTGCCAAAGAGATTTCAGTAGTACCGATTCTAGCAGCCTCCATAGGTGATAGACCATCTTCCATATGACGGAAGATATTTTCAATGACAACAATAGCATCATCAATCAAAATCCCTACTGCTAAACTAAGCCCCATGAGTGACATATTATTAAGAGTAAAGCCCATTACCTTCATAGCAAAGAAAGTCGCTATGATAGAGGTTGGGATGGCAATGGCTCCAATCATTGTTGCACGAGTATTTTGTAAGAAGAGAAATGTAATTACCACTGCCAATAAGCCACCAAAGAGTAGTGATACCATAACATCTTCCACACTACTACGAATATACTTGGAGCTATCTCGGACAATAGAAACTTTAATATCTTGTGGTAAGACATTCGTCTGCATGTTTTCCATAGCCCTTTTTACTCGTTCTGCCACATCTACTGTATTTGTACCGGATTGTTTTTGCACAGAAATAATTACACTAGGTGTACCATTTGTATGTGCGTAAACACGTTCTTCGGCCCAGCCATCTTCAATTGTAACAACGTCCTTTAAGGTAATAAGACGGCCGTCTTGATTTGCTACAATTATATTCTTAATCTCATCTACGCTTTTATATTTGCCCATTGTACGTACCGTTAATTCGGTACCTTTTTCGTTTACTTTACCACCAGGAGTATTTAAGTTTTGGTCATTAATTGCATCACGGATTTGTTGGAAAGAAATATTATAAGATTCTATTTTTTTAGGGTCAATAAAAATATGAATTTCCCGATCCGTGGCACCAAAAACGTCTACTTGCGCTACTCCGTCCATGCGTTGTAATTCATCTTTTACAACATCAATGGCCAATTTACGTATTTCACCACGACTACGAGTATCAGAGGCTAAACTAAAATAAACAATGGATTGCGCCGTAATATCGAAACGTTGTACAACAGGTTCGTCAATTTGATCAGGTAATCTTTTACGGACCCCTGCCACTTTTTCTCTAATCTCATTAGCCGCTAATTTGGGATTTGTTCCAAACTCAAATTCTAAAGTGACTTGAGAGGTACCTTCACGAGAAACTGAGGATAAAGATTTTATTCCGGAAACGGAACTAACTGCGTCTTCCACTGGTTTAGTAATTAGGCTTTCCATTTCTTCTGGTGAAGCACCTGTGTAAGTTATGGTTACAGTAACAATAGGAAACTCAACATCTGGGTTTAAATCAATTCCCAAGGTAGGATAAGCACCTAAACCAAATACTACGAGTAGCATAACGATCATCGTAGTAAATACAGGCCGCTTAATAAATGTATCAATCATTTAGTTTCCACCCTCTTTGCCACTAGGAGCAGTTATAGTGGAACCATCTTTTAATTTATTTTGTCCTGCAATTACAATGCGTTCACCATCGTTTAAGCCTGCTAATACTTCAGCCCAGCCCTCACCTACATATCCTAATTTTAGAACGCGTTGTTGGACTTTATTTTCATTTGTTACCACATAGACTGTCTTTTGATCTTCACGCATGACTAATGCACTTTCAGGGACAACTAATGCATTTTTATGGACTGTACCAGGAATTACTATTTTACTAAATAAACCAGGTTTCAATATCCCAGAAGTATTAGGAATTGTAATTTCTGCGGTAAATGTTCGAGCTGGCAAAGTAGCTGCCGGAGAGATACGAGTGATCGTTCCGATGTATTCCTTATCTTGTAAAGCATTTACTATGATTTTAACTTGTAAGCCAACTGCAATTTCACTAAGTTCAGATTCACCAAGTGTAGCCTTACCCAATAAAGATGAGACATCAGCGATACTTACGATTTGTGCACCAGCTTTTGCATATGAGCCAGCTTGTATGTAACGTTTTAAAACAATCCCACTGCGCGGTGCTATAATATTTGCATTGTCTAAACGAGCCTGCAATAAAACAACATTACCTTCTGCTGAACGTACTTGTCCAATCGCTAAATCTCTTTTTGTACGAGCTGTATCTAATGATTGTGCTGATACAGCTCCTTGATTTGCTAGCGCCTGTGCTCTAGATAAGTCTAATTCGGCTTGTTCCAAACTTGCCTGATTCGAAAGTAAATTACCTTCGGCTTGCATAACTTGTGCTGCTAGCTCATTCGTATCAAGCACACCAATTATCATACCTGCAGTTACAGTATCCCCTTCATCAACGTAAAGTTTATCAACTCTACCATCTACTTTAGGCGAAATATCTGCATTCCATAAGGGTTCAAGATTAGCTGAAAATGTTAAAGTAGGAGTAATGTCTCGTCTTGTTACTACTCCTGTTTCGACGGCTGCGCCACGTCCTTGGGAACCTTTGATTGCACGTTCTTTGTTGGCGGAAACATTGTCATAGATTCGGTATGAGATAATACCTAAGAAAGCGAGTACTACGAAACCTGTAATAAAGAGAACCTTTTTCTTTTTTGCATTCACTACTATAACCTCCATAAAAAGTTGCATATCCTTATAGTTAATTCGATTTGAATGAATATGTTCCTGTTTATTAACTAAAAAAAATAAGTAATAATTTTAATTATTACTTATTTTAAAATCTAGCATATTTTATTGGGAACTGTAATTTCTTTTAAGACACGAATGACAACATCTTCAGGAACTTGCTTACAGATACTGACCTGCCCAATCTCATTCAGCAATACCCAATTAATCTTATTATCAACTACCTTTTTATCTCTATATAAAAGTGCAAATAATTCGGTTATGTTACATTCAGGTGCAGATAATGGTAATTTGAATTTACTAATAGTATCTTTTAAATTGGCAACAGTCATCTCACTGCACAAGCCAAGATATTTGCTAATTAACGCTGCACCATACATGCCAATGGCTACAGCCTCGCCGTGATTATAGATGGAAAAGCTCGTATTAGCCTCAATAGCATGGCCAATTGTATGCCCAAAATTTAAAATAGCTCGCAATGAGCTCTCTTGCTCATCTTGTTCTACCACCCTGGCCTTTATTTCACAAGATCTACGGATAATTTCGGTTAAGGCATCTGGCTCTTTGTCCAAAATTTGTTGTACATTATTATTCAGATACATAAAGAAGTTTTTATCCGCGATGACACCGCATTTAATGACTTCTGCTAGGCCAGTGAATAACTCTCTATCGGGTAACGTATGCAGGCAATCAATATCAATTACTACAGCTTTGGGTTGATAAAAAGCACCAATTAGATTTTTCCCTAGGGGATGATTAACTGCAACCTTTCCCCCGACACTTGAATCTACTTGCGAAAGCAATGATGTTGGTACTTGAATAAAAGGAATACCTCTAAGATAAGTAGCTGCTACGAAACCTGATAAATCACCAACTACTCCACCACCCAATGCAAGTATAGTTGAATTACGGTCAAGCCCTAAAACTATGGCTTTTGTGTACAATTCCATAGCTGTATCGAGGCATTTTGAGTGTTCCCCTGGTGAAATACAATGTAGCTCTACGATAAAACCAGATTGCTGTAATTGCTTTTTTAGTTCCACCCCATAAAGATTTCCTACATTCTGATCTGAAACAATTAGAACTTTTTGATTTACTTTCATATTTTGCATAAGTGTAGCAATTATTTTCTTGTTTGCCACATCAATAAAGATTTTGTAACTTCTGTTTCCTAAATTTACATTAACTTCTGCCACGCAAATAACCTCCCTGCCGTAAAAAAAACATGATTTCGTTAATTACCTGTTGTGGTGAACTATTACTCGTATCAATATGACAATCTGCTTTCTGATATAGTTCCATCCGCTCTTTCAGTAACTTATTAACAATTTGCTCTCGTTTTTCAAAATCATCAAGTAATGGACGAGTATTGCGTCTACCCGTTCTTTCTAGAATGGTTTCGGTAGAAGCAGTGAGGGCGATAATAACACCATTTCGTTTTAAACGAACCATATTCTCGGTTGATAGCACCACACCACCACCAGCTGCAATAACAGTACTATTATAGTGGGATAAGCGAGCGATCATTGACCTTTCTTGTTGTCGAAAGTATGTTTCGCCGTAAGCATTAAAGATTTCACGAATGCTCATACCATTTTCATATTCAATTTTCTTGTCGCTATCAATAAAGGGGCGACCTAGGCGATTGGCCAAGAGTCTACCAATCGTTGTTTTCCCTGTTCCCATAAAACCTATCAATACAATATTTTTCATCATATTACCTACAAACTCGTTGGTAACAGTTATTAATCGTTATATCAATTGACAATTCTTTTGATGCTTGTCTATAAAGTCTACCTATAGTAATAATTTTTGTCATAGTAATTCACCTCAGCGAAAAATAGAGAAAACAATAAGACAAGCGATGTTGTTATTAATATTGCGTGATTAAATTTCACTATTAATAACAGCACCGCCTGTACTTTTTTCAAGGCTTGTGTATACTATTTTACTATATAATTGTAAATATATCTAAAGTTATTTCAATTATTTTTAATATCTGTAGTTTTACTGCTTTCAGAAGGTACTCCATAACTATAAATTTTAGCTGAAATTTTACTTTCTAAATTGTTTTTACCTGCTTGCATAGAAATGGTATTTACATTTATAAAACGCAATTCATTTTCAAGTTTATTTAAAAAGTTCATAGATTGTGTAAACGATCCACTTATCAGTATTTCAATAGCGTATTCCTTATAGCCTTCTTTATTAGTTGTTTGCGTTGGTTTGACATGACCAAGATGTACACCGCATCCCTTCGATAATTGCTCTATTTGTATAAGGAAATTACTAATATCAGGATTATTCGGCAGCATTGCATCAACATAAGTAAACTTTTTATCTAATTCTAACGCAAATTGCTCAACATTTGGATGGAGTAACAAAAAATCCTCAATTACTTTTACTTTTTGATGTTCTATATTAGATTGTGCTGTTAACTCTTCGATTTGACTCCATTGAGGCAAAAGTAAAAAGGAATATAATAGCCAAGTTGCAGCTGCTACACTTGCGATAAACAAAATAACTTTACCTTTATTTGATGTTTTATTCCATGAAAAAGACTTCATTATTGTATCCCCTTAAACTTTACCGATATTTCAAATTTAGCTATTGATAAAGTTGCATCACTTTCAACCTTATTCAAAATTGGTTCGGTAAAAATAGGATCATTCTCTAAATTTCTCATTAATTGGGCTACAGCGGGATAGGCTTCTGCTGAACCTTTAATATAGACGACACCTTTATCCGTATTGACTAAATCAGTAAACCATAACTCCTGGGGTGTTATAGTTACTAAATGTTGTATAATTGAATACCAGGTGCTACGTTCTTTTGTTAAGTTCACTACTAAATTATTTTTTTTATCCAATAATTGTTGCTTGGCATCCATATTAATCATCTGGATTCTTGTTGGCTGCAATAATTCATATTGGGTACGAGTGGCTTGCAGTTCTTTTTCAATACTCCAGATTTTATAAGTATTATAACAATATAAGCTACTAAACAGCAAAAGTAGTAAAAAAACAGATATAAATAGCAATTGCTTTATTGGCCATTTAGGTTGGCGCTCCTTAAAAGGTAATAGGTTAATGGTATTCATCGCTCACCTCCTCTTAAGGATAAACCAATTGCAGTGCCTAATTGAGGTGCTATTTGTTGTAAGTGAGTTTTATCAAAAGAGGACGGGATCTCCAATCTTACCAATGGGTCATGCAATACGATCGGTAAATCTAACTGTGTGGCCAAATAAGGAATCAAGTTATTCATCTTTGAACCACCACCTGTAATATACATTTTATCAATAATTGCTGCGTTATTTTGTAATTGGTAGTATTCAGCAGTGCGACGTATATCTCTACAAAACTCAGCTAATAGTAACTTTAGTTGATGATTTATCTCAGCATCTTTTTCAGTCATATTATCGTTAATCAAATCAAACTGTCCTTGTTTTACTTGCTCTGCTTCAGCATCTGTAAGCTCCTCTACTTCCATAATTACCTCAGTCATGCGTTCTCCGCCAATCGGGATATTGCGGATTACAGCAGGGCTACCATTTTGAAATATAGTAACTTGAGAAATCATTTTTCCAATATCAAGTACTATCGCATTTTCAGCATTTATAAAGGTACGATATAAAGCCAGTGGTTCAACATCAACTGCGACTGGTACTAAGTCAACACTTCTAATAATAGTCGTAAGACTATTAATTAGCTCATGAGGAGCAGCCACTAACAAAACCTTTATTTCCGTTTCGATATCACCCTTACCTACTATAGAAAAATCAAAATAATAGCTCTCAGGAGCATAGGGTATATATTTTTCTAAATCCCACTTAATTGCTTCTTGTAATTCTTCTTTCGTCATAACAGGGAAAACCAATTCTCGTGCAAACATTCCTCGTCCACCTACTGCGATAACAACATGTTTACTAGAAATTCTGATAGTGGCAAGCAATTTACTAAGAATATCACTTAAAAGGTAACTGTCAAGGATACGTCCATCTTCAATAACTTTTGGCGGTAAGGTTTGAATACCAAAGTTTTTTAAAATAGGGTTTCCTTTCGTCCATCCGATTTCAACGACTTTTATGGCACCTGTACCAATATCAATGCCAATTGTATTTGAGTTCTTTTTTAATAAAAAACTTTCGATCTTTTTCCACATAATACTCACCTATTTTTCCGAATGATGGGGCTGCTTTTTCACTATTTTAATGGCTTGGGTAAGAGCAGATACGACATCAACGTGGAATTGTTGGTCCAATGAGCTTAATTTAGTATAGGTTTCACCCGTAGAAGTCGCAACATAACGAGTCGGCAAAGCATTCAAAGCTAAAGCGGCAATATCATACTGGCACCGTTGGCAAGTACACATAGCAGGGTCTGCTTGAAGAACAATCGCAAGTTTTTCCATAACTAGTTTTTCCATATAATTTTTAAGTTCCATTGTACACATCTCCTTAATAATCCCAAATAATCTCAAAAGGACTTGCTTTGTCAGTCGGTAGATTGAAAAATTGTATAATATTGTTATCATAAATAACTTTGGCATTCTCTACAGTAAGCTTTCCACCAACAGAAATACAGCCTGTAATTTCTGCACTCGTATCAATTTGCCCATTACCTTTCGCTAATAAGATAGCTTTGTTTAGGATAGCATGATCTGAGATGATAATATTTCCACCTGCAACTATCATAATATTGCCAAGCATTTGAGATTTTGTATCAATTATAAAATTGTTTTTCACGTAGATTAAACCGTTTCCTAGTAAGTAGCTATTATTTTTCATAATAAAATTGTCATTTGCAAATGATAGGTTATCAGTTAGAGTATAAGTTTGTCCATCAAGAAAATCAGGTAAAAGGCTACTATTCCTATAGTCATTTTCATTGTAAGCAGGTATTTTGATAATTGGTACATTATAGTTTATCATACCATTTATTGTTGTTTCATTGTAACTTATTTTAGTAGAATCCCTAATAAATATATCACCGATTATTTCACAATTTTTATTCAAAGTAATGTTGTCATTACTACGGAGTGATCCAGTAATAGTAGCGTTCATAACATTTAAATTGGTATTAGAGAATAAAGCATTATTAAAAATGCTATTGCTCGCTACTGGCAAAAGTATCTTCACATTAATTTGGCGCTTTGCTTTATTAACTGTTCCAATGGATCGAATGAGGCGTACATTTTTGTTAGTAGTTTTAGAATCCGGTCCTATTTTAACATTATAACTTCCAATTGGTGATAACGTACCAAGAATTTCGGACGTGGTTATAAAATCCTTGCTCTCAGTTTGACCTTTGAATTCATCATCTATTTTTAGCTTGGTAATAGCCCATTGTATTCCAGCCTCAGCTACGTATTGTGCAGCAACTCCATCTCGATGATTCGTTGCTACTTCCAACTCTATTCTACTGCGTGTCATCATACCAATGCCTATTAGTCCTAATAACATCATAGCAATAATTCCTAACAATGCTGCTGAACCTCGCTCATTGTTCATTAAGCATGCCACCTTTATTTAGCGGATAACAGGCTGTATGAAGCAGCTTTTTTTCTCCAGTATTCTCGTCAGTTGTTTCTAAAGTTATCATTACCGCTTTTGGATTTTCATTCTCCGGATAAGCAAGAAATTCTAAGTTGGTTACAAAATTTTCTGTTATTGGATTGCGAGAAATACCACCTGCAGGTTTTGTCTTAGTTTTATCTATAATAATATATATGGTTTTGGAATGAGTTCCGCCACCTAATTGAAAGGTGTTATTTTCCCCACTTGGTTTGGTAATAAGTAAAGAGGATTTACTCTTAAAAGTGATTTGTTGAGCATAGCGTATTTCTCGACCTATACTATCCATTGCTAGGCGTGCCGTTTGCTGAATATTTTCTTGATCTCTATTAAATATCCAAAGTCTTAAAGATTCGGAAAACAAATCTGCGATACCAGAAAGTAACATAAGCAATAGCGTGATACTAATTAATAATTCTACGAGAGTCAATCCATCTTGTACAGTAAGGTATGCTTTTTTCATGGAACACCACCTCTTTTGCTAACAAAATGCTATTAGTTAAGGGTAGGATAAAATGCAACAAATTGTAGATTGCACTCCCTATTCCACTCCTTCCAAGAAGCAATAATATTCACCTGCACAAGATGACTGTCTAGTGTAGATAAAGTTGCTTGTGAGGTCAATGTGTACTTTGATGGTGGTAGTAAACGATTTCCTTGCCACGGTATTTGACAAGGCAGTGCAAGCTCTGCCCAATATTCAGGAGGTTTAGTTTTTAATAATTCCAATTGTTGTTGTATTAGATTCGCAGCACGGGTATAATCAGCAGCTTCAGCACTGGTCTGTATTGATTGCGTAAACAAACCAGAAATTGGTACTAAGGCTACACAGACAAGAAAAATTGCGATTATCACATCAGCTAACATGAAACCCCGATTTTCTTTCAGAACATTCATCTGAGTACCTCCCCCTTATTCTTCTGGCTGCGTACTTATAGAGCTACTAATACGCACTCGTCCCGTGACTGGCGCAAGAATAACATACTTCGACTCTTTTAGTTTAGGGCTATATAGAGTAACTGATTGCGCACTATTTTTAGGTGTTCCATTCAAACTAAAGGAAATAGAAGAAAACTGTCCAGATAAATTTACTGATGGTGGAAAAGCAACTTTTTTTATTCTTTGGGTATTCGCAGTAATATAATAGCCCTGCGGAACCGTATACTTAAAAAGTAATACGTAAGCAGTCGTGTCTACACCCGAGTTTATAGATATTTGCTGAAGCCAACGAATGTCTGCAACTAATTGACGAGCGCTATTCTCAAGCTCTTGTTTTGCTAAGGATTGGCCAATTGTTGGCACTGCCATACTAGAAAAAATGCTGAGTATAGCAATACATAGCAGGAGTTCAATAAATGTTACACCTCGTTGCATAGGATATAGCCACCTTATTATAATCGTTCCAAATACCAAGTAATAATTTGGTTACCGTATAAGGTACTAACTAAGGCACCTAAGGCAATAAAGGGACCAAAGGGTATAAAATCCTTACGGGTTTTTAATTTAAAAGCTAATAATAATAAGCCGCCTACACCACCAAATATAAAAGATAATAGTAAGGTTAGTAGTAAGTATTCCCATCCCAACCAAATACCAAGAGCTGTAGCAAACTTAATATCACCGCCTCCCATGCCACCACGGCTGACTAGGGCAATTAAAAGCAATATTCCACCACCAAGTAAACTGGCGCTAATCATGTCCCAGATTTCTAGGCTATTTGTCCACAAATTTATAACAACACCAGCCCCAAATAGCCATAGCAAAACTTTGTCTAAAATAAGTTGGTGATCATAATCAATGAAAGTAATAACAAGTAAAAAAGATGTAAGAATAAGGGCTTTCAAAAGTTCTAGGGAAACTCCAAATATATAAAGGCACCAGACAAAGAGAATTGCTGTCAATATTTCTAAGACAAAATAGCGTGATGAAAAAGTAACACCGCAATAGCGGCAGCGACCGCGAGATAGAAGATAACTAAGGAAAGGAATTAGATCCCATGGTTTAAGATGTGTATTGCACGTCATGCAATGAGAAGAAGGTGTAATGATAGATTGGTTTTGCGGTAAACGATAGATGCAGACGTTGACGAAGCTACCGATAATAAGACCAACCATTATGATTATTAAAGTGAGCAACGCTATTACTCCTTTATAAAAAATATCTACTAATTTTTGTACTTAGAGATACAAGAGGACGTGTCCCCTTGTATCTAGTATGCTTATAGATTATTGTAGCCTAACTAGGAGTTATACTTGATGTTCCATTTGATGTGTATGTTTTTGTACCAAAGGTAGATGTCACTTCACCAGTAGTTGTATTAACTGTATATGCACCTGCAGTGGCAGGTGGAACAGGAACCTCGGCAAGTAGATTTGCCGTTTTCAGTGTGGCCAAAGTGCTCACATATGCACCGTTTTGTGAAAAGTATACTGCTTCAGCACTAGCAATAGTACGTAGATCGGCCTGAATTTTAGCAACTTTAGCTGCATCAGTTGTTCCAGACATTTTAGGTACAGCAATTGCTGCTAAAACTCCAATTATGGCAATAACTACCATCAACTCTACTAGAGTAAAACCTCTCTGATTCCTCATCTTTTGTCTTAATTTAATTAACATATACTCACCTCCTTTCAGCAAAAAGATTATAAAGCGCCAACATTTGTTATGACATCAAAGAGTGGTATCATGATAGAAATCACAATTAAACCAATGACCACTCCTAATCCCCCAATAATTACAGGTTCAATTATGCTACTCAGACGGCTGATAACATCATCAATATCATTTTCATAAAAATCGGCAATCTTTTCTAGCATTTTGTCTAATGCACCACTTTCTTCGCCAATGGAAACCATCTGTATCACCATAGGAGTGAAGACCTTACTTTGGGCTAAGGTTGCGGCTAGTCCCATACCTTCTTTGATACCACTTTGTGCTTGTCCTAAGGCTCTCGTCATACTAAGATTACCAATGGTTTTTTGAACCACTTCTAAGGCAGTAATGATAGGTACGCCACCATGGAGTAAGGTACTTAAGGTACGACTAAAGCGAGCAATACCAACTTTTCGAGACAACATACCAACAACAGGAATCTTTAACGTTAAGGCATCTACGTATTGGCGCGTATCTTCTCGCTGATAGGCAATCTTCAGACCATAACCGCTAGCAATAGCGATTATTAAGAGAATAGGAGCATAATTACGCAGGAAGGCACTTATTGCTAATAAGATACGAGTTAGTAAGGGCAGCTCCATCTTCATATTGTCAAACATTTGTACAAATGTGGGTAAAACAAAGGTTAGGATAAATACTACAGATAAAACTGCCATAGCACTTACAACTGCAGGATAGGTTAAAGCGGATTTGATTTTTTCATTGATTTTGTGTTCTTTTTCAAAATGAATCGCCAAGCGGCCGAGTACATCGTCGAGTATCCCACCAACCTCCCCTGCTTCTACCATGTTAATCATAAGGCCAGGGAAGATACGAGGGTGATCCCCTAGGGAACGAGATAATGTTTCTCCCTCTTTAACTTTTTTATAAACATCCTGGAGGGCTTTTTTCATTCGCAGATGATCAGTTTGTTCAATGAGCACATTAAGACATGACACTAGAGGTAAACCTGCATCGATCATTGTAGAAAATAACCGACAAAAGATAGCTATTTCTTTTAGACTAATCCGCTGTAAGTTATCGATAAAATGGCGTATTGCACTAGTGTTGCCTTCTTCTTTGATCTGAGTAATAAAATAGCCTTTTTCACGAACGTGCAGGGCTACTGCATGTTCGCTCTCCGCCAAAATACTGCCTGTCAGCACTTGTCCATTACGGTCTTTGGCTCTGTAGGCAAAGTTTATAGCCACTCACAATCTCCTACTTTCCTTTTTAACTATTGGCGAGACGAGCGAAGGTTTCCTCATTAATAGCGCGCATGACTGCCTCCCCATAAGATACAATTCCACGTCGATATAAATCTATTAGAGCCATGTCCATTGGTTGCATGCCAAACTTTGCTCCCGTTTGAATCACTGAAGTTAACTGATGAGTTTTGCCTTCCCGAATCATGTTGCGTACTGCAGGTGTGGCAATTAGTATTTCTAACGCAGCGATCCTACCTGGTTGATCAATGCGAGGTAAAAGTTGCTGGGCAACAATTCCTTGTAATGTGACAGAAAGTTGAATACGAATTTGTTGCTGTTGATGAGCGGGAAAAGCGTCAATGATACGGTCAATGGTCTGAGCGGCACTGCCAGTATGCAGAGTGGCAAATACCAAATGTCCTGTCTCTGCTGCTGTAATGGCAGTAGCTATTGTTTCAGAATCACGCATTTCCCCTACCAAAATAACATCAGGATCTTCCCGTAGTGCAGCCCTTAGAGCAATTGCAAAGGATTTGGTATCCGAATGCATTTCACGTTGGTTTACAATAGACTGATTGTGTTTATGCAAGTATTCGACCGGATCTTCTAAGGTCAGAATATGGCAAGATCTTTCCTTGTTGATTAGATTAATCATTGCCGCTAACGTTGTAGATTTCCCACTACCAGTAGGCCCAGTAACAAGAACCAGCCCCCTAGCTTGAGAAGCTAGAGTCTTAAGCACTGGCGGATGCCCTAATTCTTCCAAGGTAGGCACAGCTTCATTTACAACACGAATGACAATGGCCGTTGAACCACGTTGCCGAAAGGCATTTACCCGAAAACGGCTTAGACCGAAAATAGCAAAAGAAAAGTCAATTTCACCATGGTCTTTAAAATACAACTGTTGTTCTGGTTTGGTAATGGAGAAAAATAATTCCTCCGTATCCTTGACTGTCAGCACCTTGTGTTCTGTCCGTACCAAATTACCATTGATCCTCAATATAGGTGGTACCCCTACCGTAATATGTAAATCCGAAGCCCCGTTTTTTACGGCTTGATGTAATAATTTTTCCATTAGGGTTCCTCCCCGTTACTTTCAGCATAGGCCACACGCATCACTTCTTGAACATTTGTTAGACCAGCTAAGGCTTTTTGAATCGCATCACGGCGCATAGTAGTCATACCCTGTGTAACGGCAATGCTACTAATTTCGTCACTAGAAGCTTTACGATTAATCGCTTCTCGTATTTCAGCGGTTATGGGCATAAGTTCATGAATGGCCATTCGTCCCCGATAGCCTGTATGGTTACAACGTGCGCAGCCTACTCCCCTATGCAGTGTAATGTGTGAGTCGGGTCCAATACCTAAGAAAAGCCGTTCTAAAGAATTCGGTTTAGGAATATAAACTTCCTTACACTCGGGACATATTAATCTGACTAATCGTTGTGCTACGACCCCTAAGACGGATGAAGCTACAAGAAAAGGCTCAACATTCATATCCAGTAGACGAGTGATGGTTCCTGCTGCATCATTCGTGTGTAAAGTACTAAAGACTAGATGACCAGTCAAGGCCGCTCGAATCGCAATGTCCGCAGTTTCGCTATCACGTATCTCGCCCACTAACACAATATTGGGATCTTGGCGCAACACGGACCGGAGTCCGCTAGCAAAGGTAAGACCTGCTTTAGGATTGACTTGTACCTGATTTACACCAGTCAAACGATACTCTACAGGATCTTCTAGAGTAATAATATTTTTACTTGGTGAATTCACCTTTTTTAACGTAGAATAGAGAGTCGTCGTTTTTCCTGATCCAGTGGGACCCGTAAC